>NZ_DJDT01000252.1 GCF_002432345.1 Pedobacter sp. UBA5917 | reverse complement strand
CACCCTACACCCTACACCCTACGCCCTACGCCCTAATTGTACGCCTAATCTCACATCTCAGGTCTAAAATACCAAATCTCGCTCCACCAACTCCGCGTGTCGTTCAAAAAGCGTATTTTTGCAACAAATGGGAACACAGGTAGATTCAGGTATAAAAGGATATAAAAATTACGGCACTTATCTGCGCGAAAAATATAAAGGGCAGCGTGTATTCAAGGTAATTGTTGATGGCGGTTTTACATGCCCCAACCGCGATGGGAGCAAGGGTTATGGTGGCTGCACCTATTGCAATGTAGATTCGTTTACGCCCGAGCCTTCGCGTAAAAACCCGAATATCAAAGATCAGCTCGAAGAAGGTATGTTAAGGGCCAAAAACTCTTACCGTGCCGATAAGTATATTGTATATTTTCAGCCCAACACCAATACTTACGCGCCTACGCATTATTTAAAGATGATGTATGATGAGGCCTTATCCATCAATACCGAAGATATTGTGGGGTTTGCGGTAGGTACCCGTCCTGATTGTATCGATGCAGAAAAAGTCGCTTTGTTAGAAAGTTATACTGACCGTTTTGATGTGGATCTTGAAATGGGAATGGAATCGATTTACGATGAAACGCTTGATCAGATCAACAGGGGCTGTAGCCATGGTGAGTTTGTAGCTGCGGTCGAACTTTTGAAAGATAGCAAACTCGATCTTTGTGTACACACCATATTTGGCTTTCCTTGGGAAACCAGCGAGCAGATGCGCGGCTATATCCACGAAATTAACCGTTTTCCGCAGATCAAATTTGTAAAGTTCCATCATTTACATGTGGTAGAAGGGTCGATAATGGGGGCGAAATACAAAAAAGAACCATTTAAGCTGTTTTCTTTAGAAGAGTATACCGATCTGTTGTGCGAACTGATCCCATTGTTACGTCCGGATATTGTAATACAACGGCTTTTTGGAATTTCAGACTGGGACTTATTAATTGCACCTAACTGGGGGCTTAATAAATCGGCAATTCAGACTTATATGGATAAAGAAATCGAAAGAAGAGGGGTTGTTCAGGGCTCTGAGTATTTTATGTGAAAAAGTTGATATTTTATATAATTTTTTTAAAAACCAGTGAATTTTCACTGGTTTTTCTGTTTTTGTATATTTTTTGAGTTGATTTTTTATAAATTTTATATAAAAACTGTTAAAAGTGTTAAAATTATGTGTTTTGTTTTTATTAAAAACTCATATTAAAAACACGTGTTTTTTTTGTTATTTTTAATTTTGTGGTTGAATTTTGCTTTGTTTTATAAAAATCACTGTTTTTTGTTAAAATATTTCAATTTTATGATGTAAAAATTACAATATGTCGTATTTTTATAAAAATAAATAACCAAAAATCATATTATTTAAATAATACTAACAAATTAAACTAAAAACTATGAGTAAATTCTCCTTTAAACAGTTTGCGCCTTTCGCGATTTTGATGATCGTCGCGATTTTCGCTCTATTTATTCCACTACTTCCAAATTTCGACGAAGGAAAATACAGCGGTCCGGATATTGCTTTTATTTTAATAGCTGCTGCTCTTGTATTTTTAATGACACCAGGTCTTGCATTTTTTTATGGAGGCATGGTTCACCGTAAAAATATATTATCTACAATGATTAAAAGTGTTGTAGCAGCAGGGGTAATCACCGTTTTATGGACAGTTGTTGGTTTTAGTTTAGCTTTTGGTGATACCATTGGCGGATTTATCGGAAATCCATCAACATTTTTGTTCTTTAAAGGGGTAAACTCCGGTGCACCACATTTACAGGGAGGAGCTGATCTAACTATTCCACTTTCTTTATTTGCGGTTTTCCAGTTAATGTTTGCCATTATCACCCCGGGTTTAGTGGTTGGTGCGGTTGCAGAACGTATCCGTTTTACCTCTTACATTTTATTTATCGTTTTATTCGCAATCTTCGTTTATTCGCCGTTGGCACACTGGACCTGGCATCCACAAGGTTTCCTGTTAAAAATGGGTGTGTTGGATTTTGCTGGTGGTACCGTAGTTCACATTTCTGCAGGTATGGCCGCTTTAGCTGGTGCATTGGTTTTAAAACGCAGAAAATCCCACTTGGAGCATAAAGAAGTTCCACCTGCTAATATTCCTTACGTATTAATCGGTACAGGTTTATTATGGTTCGGTTGGTTCGGTTTTAACGCAGGTTCTGCATTAAGTGCTGGTAGCTTAGCTGTTTCAGCATTCCTTACTACCAATACCGCTGCTGGTGCTGCTGGTTTATCATGGATGTTCTTTGATGTGGCCAGGGGTAAAAAACCTTCGGTACTGGGTTTCTGTATCGGTGCCGTAGTTGGTTTGGTTGCCATTACGCCGGGTGCAGGTTTTGTAAGCATTTCATCAAGTATATTTATCGGCGCCATTGCTGCGGTTATTTCTAACCTGGTAGTTTCATGGAAACAAAAAACCAGCTTAGATGATACTTTAGATGTTTTCCCTTGTCACGGTGTTGGCGGTATTGTTGGTATGCTATTAACCGGGGTATTCGCTACAAAAACAGTTAATGCAGCTGGCGCCGATGGATTGTTCTATGGTAATCCGGCATTCTTTATTACCCAGTTAAAAGGTGCGGTAATCGTAATTGCCTTTAGCTTTGTAGTATCTTTCGTGATTTTCAAATTTGTAAACTTAATCAATCCGATCAGGGTTTCTGAAGAAGAGGAAGAAATCGGTCTTGATGCATCTCAACACGATGAGAAATACTCTCAGGGTACTTTATTAGTAGAAGAGAGAGCCATCTATATCGAAAGAAACAGTCCATTAACAGAATCAATTTCTTAAGGATTTTTATCATATCTAAACTCAAATTCAAGCTCAAACATGAAGAAACTTTTAACAGCTATTTTCGCAATGGCCAGCACTACGTGTGCCCTGGCGCAAGAAACCACCACATCACCACTTGAAATTTCAGGGTCGGTTGATACCTACTTTAAGTATGATTTTGCTAAAAAAGGAAACAATATTACCACCTCCTTCGCCAGCGATCATAATTCAGTATCGTTGGGTATGATTGATATTGCTTTGAAGAAAAAAACAGGCAAGGCATCATTTGTAGGGGAGTTGTCTTTTGGTCCAAGGGGTCAATCGCAATCCATTCCTGATGCTGCTGCCGGCGGATCGTCATTCCATATCCAGAACCTCTATGTGAATTACGATTTTACTGATCAGTTTTCGATGACTGCAGGTTACATGGGTACATTTATAGGTTATGAAGTAATTTCGCCAGTTGGAAATTTCAACTACTCTACTTCGTACTTATTTACAAATGGTCCGTTCCAGAATGCTGGTATCAAGGCTACATATAAATTCTCAGATAAAGTGAGTTTAATGGCAGGTGTTTTCAATGATTGGAATGCTTATAGTGCAACGCGCGGTGTATCAGCAGTGGGCGGACAGTTAATGGTAGCCCCGGTTGAAGGCTGGACTGCTTATCTTAATGTATTATCTGGCGCTGGTGCCGGTGGTTATGGAACCATCGAAGATTTAACAACATCTTATCAGATTACAAAAGAATTTAAGCTAGGTTTAAATGCTGCAAATTACGATATTGACAACGATGGAGGTGGTTATGCAGGTGCTGCACTTTATCCCCAGTATGCTGTTACCGATGCAATAACGCTAGGTTTAAGAGGTGAGTACTTTAAGTATAAAAATGTAGGTCCGGTGCAGGGTGTAAAATATACTGCTGTAACCTTTACTGCAAACATTAAATCAGGTGGTTTAACCTTTATTCCAGAGGTTAGATTAGATCATAGCGGTGATAAACCATTCTTTAAAGAAAGTGGCGCTGCAGCACCAAATGCAGGTCAGTTCTCTTTGGCCGCGGTTTACGCTTTTTAAGTAAATAAAAATGATTAATATTAGCCGTCCCGGTGTAAAATCGGGACGGCTTTTTTGTACCTTTAAAATATCCGGTTAGCCTATTAATCCATTCTGATGAAATACATAATTATTATTCTTCTGCTCGCATTTTCCATCGATCTTTCTGCACAACAGAAACAGTTTTCTAAAGATGATAACGGTAAATTTATTTACTATATGGTGGTCGATTCTCAATCGTTTAGTAAAGATACGTTATTGCAAAGGGCCAGATCTTTCGTTAATGTGGCTTATAAAAAATCAATGGCACAGGAAAGTGTTACCGACTCGTCTGTTCTGGCGAAAGGAACCATGGTGATCGATAAAACAATTCTGGTTGCCGGGCATCCGAGCGGAGAGGTGAGTTATAATTTTGTATTTGAGGCCCGTAATGGAAAATACCGTTTTTGGCTAACTGATCTGTTGTTTATTCCCTATCAGCGCGACCGTTATGGAAATTTCGTGGCAACTACCAAAGTAGGTGTACCTTTAGAGCGTACGCCGGGTAAGCTTAGTGCAGGTGCATGGAAAGACATTGTAAACAGTGCCTACAATAAAATAGAGAAGTTTGGAGAGGATTTTAAAAAATATTTAGCAACCAACAGGGTAGAAAAAGCTAAAAAGAAAGCCGAAACCATTTCTACCAAACAGTGGTAAAAATAAAGATTAAAACTTGCCAAATAACGTTTCAACCTTTTGATGGCGGAATTTAAAAATCCCGTTGATTTTATTTTTTACCATCAATGCATTCACAATAAAGCCAATTGGTCCCCAGCCGATGCCGTAGTGTAATGTATCGTGCATCAGCACACCGCCATCTATTTTTTTAAAATGGTGCTGATGGTGCCAGAAAGCAAATGGACCAAAACGTTGTTCATCAATAAAGTATTCTTTATCCTTAACATGGGTAATTTCGGTTACCCAATTTAGTTTGATGCCAAATAGCGGAGCCACCTTATAAGTAATAATAAGGCCTGGATACATTTTGGTATGATCCATATCCGGCGAAGTTACTTCAAAAGTCATGTCGTTCGGAGTAATTTCTTCCAGATTTAATGGCGAAGAGAAAAAATCCCATGCCTGATCTAAATCAACAGGGAGTTTTTGGCTAAATTCTAATCGATATGTTTCCAAGCTCTTGTTTTTTAAAACAACAGCAAATATGGGGTTTTGTTCCGTGTTAAGCGCAAAGAAAAATCGTCATCTCGACTTCGCTAGCACTGATGGACTCCAAATTAAGTATCGTCATCTCGACTGAAACGCAGTGGAACGCCCGCCTGCATCGGGCAGGGAGAGATCTATCTCGAGACAGATTTAGCTTTGCTGAGCAGTTCGTGGTTCTCGACTTCGTTACACATCTATAGTCCTCGTTTGTAACGAGGATTATTGGGAAGTGCGTTTTTAATGCACATAAAGAAAATGCATAAAGCGATAAAATCGCTCTTCTCATACGTCCTCGTTAAAAACGAGGACGATGCGTTATCTCTAGCTCCATAATAATTCCATCATCCCTTTTCCATCCCACATCATCCATCCTAATGCACCATCTTATCTGCGCAGGTAGAACTGGCAAATGCTTCCGGTTTTGCTTTAAAAATGAAACCCATGCTTAAAATGTAACCCATGGCATCATTCAGTGCTTTGTTTGATTTAAATGATGGATTGGTATTAATGTCTGCATGTACTTCGAGCGCTACATCATAAATATCGAGTAAATCGCAGATGGAGTAGGCCGTTTCTATGGATTTCTGTACTTCCATCAACATTCTTTCCTTAATACTTACCTGTTGTGTACTTTTTTCCTGATGGATGTACATAAAACCACCATGGTGCTCTCTTAACAATACAATTACGGTTGCAAAATCGGTTGTTGCGCCTTTAACCTGCGAGTCGGTACCGATGCAAACTTTAAGTTTAAAACCGTTTTCACTCTCTCTGATAATCGCTTTTTCTACTTCTTCGAGGATTGAAGACTGAATAACTTCGCCACTAAATTTTTTCCACGTCATACATGTGTTTTTTTTGAGGTTAACAAATGGTAATCAGGTTTTTATAAAAATAAGCGCTAAAAATTAAATACGTGTTAAGTGCAGATTGTTTATTTGCTAACAAAAAGTTAGTTATCAACAAGTTAGTGATAATAGTTTGGATCGATCTGTAATTTATTGAAACAAATCATTTTTTGACCCGTTAAATATTAGTAGATTCATTAAAAAATTTTGATTATGAAAGCAGAATTGATTCAGGAACTTCAGTTATTGCAAAATAGCAGGGCCAATAAATTTGCAGATGAACTGACCGACAGGATTTTATCTTCAGTTGATGCCGTTAATGAGAAAGTGTTATCTTCTATGTCTAAACGTGGTAACATGCTGATGTTGTTAGATAGAACCTTAAATTTTTCTACCCTGCGTAAACTCAGGAACAGGTTTTTTAAGCCCTAGCTTATCGGCTGGTTTTTGCCCTAAAGAGAAATGATTACCTTTATGGCGGAATGATAGAAAATGCTTTAAAAAAATTAAATATTTCTGCACTTAACGAAATGCAGGAAGCTTCTTTGCAGGCAGCTAAAACCGGTAAAGATGTGATATTGATTGCGCCAACGGGTTCGGGTAAAACGTTGGCCTTTTTATTGCCTTTACTTTCCAACTTAAAAGCAGGAGTTAAAGGCGTTCAGGCTTTGATTTTGGTACCTTCGAGAGAATTGGCACTACAGATTGAGCAGGTTTTTAAGCAGATGGGAACCCCGTTTAAGGTAAACTGCTGTTATGGCGGACATGCCGTAAGGATCGAAAAAAATAACCTGGCCCATCCGCCTGCAGTTTTAATCGGTACACCGGGCAGGATAGCTTATCATCTGGATAACCAGAACTTTGACGAATCTTTTATCGAAACATTGGTTTTGGATGAGTTTGATAAGTCGCTGGAGTTCGGTTTCGAAAATGATATGTCGTACATTATCAGTTCGCTGCTTTCTTTAAAACAACGCATGCTTACCTCTGCCACCAAAATGGAAGAGATTCCTGGTTTTGTGAAAATCAATAATCCGGCAGAAGTCGATTTTTCAAAGAATATCGAAGCCAAGCCAGATTTGAAGCTAAAGAAAATAACAGCTCCGGCCGATGAAAAACTTGATTATCTTTTCAGGTTATTAAGTAAAATCGGAAGTAAAAACACTTTGGTTTTCTGTAACCATCGCGAAACTGTAGATCGGATTAGCGATCTGCTTTTCGAAAATGGTTTGGGTCACGATGTTTTTCATGGTGGGATGGAGCAGTCTGACCGTGAAAAAGCTTTGCTGAAATTTAGGAATGGAAGTCACAGGATTTTGATCACAACCGATCTTGCCGCCCGTGGTCTCGATATTCCTGAGGTTGAACATATTGTGCATTACCAGTTGCCCTACACGCAGGATGCCTATATCCACCGGAACGGCCGTACCGCACGGATGCATGCAAAAGGAACAGCTTATGCCATTTTAACCACCGAAGAAAATTATAAATACCTGCCTGATGATATTGAAGAGGAAGTTTTATCAGAAAACTATAAATTGCCCGAAGCAAGCGATTGGGTAACCTTATACCTGGCCCACGGCAAGAAAGATAAAATTAACAAGATCGATATTGTTGGTTTGTTTTTGCAAAAAGGTAATTTAGCAAAAGAAGATCTCGGATTGATCGAAGTAAAAGATACCACGAGTTATGTGGCTGTTAAAAGAAACAAAGTAGAGAAGTTATTAAAGGCTTTAAGCGGGGAAAAAATAAAAGGGAAAAAACTTAAATTGGAAATAGCAAGTTGAGATGGTTTATTGGGTTAATCGGTTAACTGTTTACCCTTCGACTACGCTCAGGGGGTTAACTGTGCAGGCAGGCTAATTGTTTAATTGCAGTATTGTTAAATTGTTAATTGCAAACTGCCAA
>NZ_DJDT01000166.1 GCF_002432345.1 Pedobacter sp. UBA5917 | reverse complement strand
TGCTAAACTAACTAAGTTCCCTATCCGCTTAATCCTCACCGAAACTTCGTTAGTTGCCCATAGGCTAATCAATTACATCAAATCCTGTATATTTTACCAAAGCCTCAGGAACCTTAATTCCATTTTCGGTTTGGTAGTTTTCTAAAATCGAAGCTACAATACGCGGTAAAGCCAATGCACTTCCATTTAACGAGTGTGCCAGTTGTGCTTTGCCTTCTTTTCCTTTAAAACGTAATTTTAAACGGTTACTCTGGTAGGTTTCGAAGTTCGATACAGAAGACACCTCTAACCAACGTTCCTGTGCAGCACTCCAAACTTCCATATCATATGTCATAGCCGAAGTGAAACCCATATCGCCACCGCACAAGCGCAATACACGATAATGTAAACCAAGCTCCTGCAACAGGGATTGAACGTACTGACTCATATCCTCTAAAGTCTCATACGATTTATCGGGGTGCGTAATCTGTACTACTTCTACTTTATCAAACTGGTGCAAACGGTTTAAGCCACGTACATGGGCACCATAAGAACCTGCTTCTCTACGGAAACAAGGTGTATAAGCGGTATTTTTAATCGGTAAATCTTCTTCTTTAACAATTACATCGCGGTATAAATTGGTTACCGGCACTTCCGCAGTGGGGATCAAATAAAGATCATCAACAGTTGAATGGTACATCTGTCCTTCCTTATCCGGTAACTGCCCGGTACCAAAGCCCGAAGCTGCATTAACCAGATGTGGCACCTGCATTTCTTTATAACCTGCAGCAGTAGCATGATCCAAAAAGAAATTGATCAATGCACGTTGCAATCTCGCACCTTTTCCTTTATATACCGGAAAACCTGCACCGGTAATTTTTACACCCAGTTCGAAATCAATGATATCATATTTAGCGGCCAATTCCCAATGTGGCAAAGCTTTGGTTGGCAATTTAGCTGGCTCGCCATGCGTTAAAACCACTTCGTTATCTTCTGCTGTAGATCCCTCTTTTACCAAATGATATGGTAGGTTAGGCAATTGAACAATCAGGTTGTGCTGTGCAGTTTCCAGTTCGTTCAGTTTATCGCCCAGGTTTTTGATATTTTCCTTATGGGAAGCGGTTTGTACCTTAATGGCTTCGGCTTCTTCTTTTTTACCTGCACGCATTAAATCGCCAATCTGTTTGGCAGCTGCATTCGCTTCAGCAGAAATACTATCCAGCGAAGTTTGAGTGGAACGGCGGTCTTCATCAATTTTAATGATTTCGTCTACCAGTTCTGGCTGTTTAAAATTACGGATACTTAAACGTTCTAAAACTTTCTCTCTATTTTCGCGGATATAGTTAACTTGCAGCATTATTTAATTTTTTAGCAAAGATAGCAAGAGTTTGGAGTTTGGGGTAAGGAGTTTCGAAAAAACTCACACAATTACATCATCCATCATACATGCTTACATCATACATTAACATGGATGGCAAACTATTTCTCGTACCAACGCCCATAGGCAATTTAGAGGACATGACCTTTAGGGCAATCCGTATATTAAAAGAGTGCGACTTAATCCTCGCAGAAGATACCCGCACCAGCGCGCCGATGCTTAAACATTTCGGCATTGATAAAAGGGTTTTTTCCCATCATCAGCATAACGAACACAAGGCAACTTCGGAGATCATCAAATTTTTAAACGAAGGGCAGAAAATCGCCCTGATATCCGATGCCGGTACTCCTGCCATTTCCGATCCGGGTTTCTTTCTGGTGCGCGAGGCCATTAAAAATGATATTGCCGTTGAATGTTTGCCTGGCGCAACAGCCTTTGTACCTGCCCTGGTTAATTCGGGTTTACCTGCCGATGCATTTTGCTTTGAAGGATTTTTGCCCGTAAAAAAGGGCCGGCAAACCAAATTTAAAAAACTGGCCGAAGAAGACCGTACCATCATACTTTACGAAAGTCCGCATCGTTTATTAAAAACTTTAGAAGAATTTGCACAATACCTGGGTGCCGACAGGCAGGCTTCGGTAAGCAGAGAACTCACCAAAATGTTCGAAGAAACCGTTCGCGGTACTTTGATAGAAATAAAATCACATTTTGAAAACAATACATTAAAGGGAGAATTTGTAATTTGCATAGCGGGGAAACCCAATGTTAAAAGCAAAAACAAATATGATGATGCTGAAGAGTAGCATTTAAAACATAAACAACACATCAATTTTAAAAATATTATGATTGCAATAGATAGATTTTTAAGTGACGAACAAGACCCGAAAGCGGTTGAAAAAGTTATTGGAAAATTAAACGACCTGTTAACTACAGGCGAAGAAATTTTATACCTGGCGGTACAGAAAAAACCTGCCGTAAACTTGTTGCCTGATAGTATCGCGATTTCGAACAAGCGCATATTTTATTGCGAACCCGGTAATTTGGGATTAACCATGAATTTTAAAGACATTTCGTGGAAAAGCATTAAGGAAGTTTCTTTCAAAGAAGAATTTTTCGGTTCTAAATTCATCTGCGTACCACAACATGGCGAAAATATTGTAACAGAATATATTCCAAAAGTACAGGCCCGCAAACTGCATCAGGCGGCCAACCAGCAATTGGAAGAATATAAAGAATTGCTACGTCAGCAAAAACTGGAAGAAAACCGTGCAACGGCTTCTCCCATTAGCTTAAACGCCCAGCCTTTTGCCGAAATTCCGGCAGCAACACCAGAGCTGGAGCAACCTGTTATTCAGATTGCGGAAGTAGTGGAGGAACCGGAAGACGAAACCACATTAAAATTACGTAAGCTTAAAACTTTGTACGATAAACACCTGATTACGCAGGAGGAATACGAAGCTAAAAAGTCAGCTATTTTAGATAGTTTGTAAACACTGTCATGCTGAGGCACGAAGCATCTCTAGCATAGTTGCACTGTACTTACAAAAACGAAAACAAAGTCGGTTCTCCATCGCATAAAGATTCTTTCTGCGTCAGAATGACAAGTAATTTTATATGAAATCTAAACAAACCTATCTCCTTGCCTTAGCCAGCGCATTTTTGCTTTGGCTGGCCTGGCCACCAATGCCTTTTACCACGCCATTATTATTGATTGGTCTGGTACCACTGTTTATCGCACTTGATGGCATTGCCAGCGATGCGAGCAAAAAACAGGGCAAACGGATTTTTTTAACCGCAGGTTTAACCTTTTTGGTTTGGAATACAGCATCAACTTATTGGGTTTACAATGCCATAAGTGCATATAATACAGGCTTTATAGGAACTATCGTATCTTTTTTTGTTTCATTAATCCCTTATGGTTTGGGGGCACTGTTAATGACCTTTGCTTTCTGGTTATACTACCGTTTAGGCAAGTATGTAAACAAAAAGATAGCATACCTGGGCCTGATCGCTTTTTACATTGCCTTAGAATATTTACAGCAAACCTGGGACCTCGCTTTCCCATGGATGACTTTGGGCAATGGTTTGGCCGGGATGCACCAATTGGCACAATGGTACGATCATACCGGTATTTACGGCGGTTCGTTGTGGATTTTAGCAAGTAATATTTTAGCTTTCGAAGCCTATAAAAAACTAAAAACACAAACAGGTTATTTAAGGTTCAGAGTCTTTGGTATCTGGGCTTTGGTGGTGATTATCCCGATCAGCATTTCACTTATAAAATACTTCAACGCCGAGCAGAAGGGCACTCCAAGCAACGTGGTTGTGGTACAGCCCAATATCGATCCCTATCAAAAGCTGGAGAACATTCCACCTGCAGAACAGATTGCCATTTTAACATACTTATCCGATTCGATCGGACAAACCAATACCGAGTATTTTATCTGGCCGGAAACAGCGATTCCAAACTATGCAGATGAAGACCGTATCAGAAGCAATACCGATTTCATTACTTTACAAAATTTCCTTTCTAAATATAAAAACGGAACCTTGATTACCGGTATCGAAAGCATCAAGACCTATCAGGATAAAAAAACAATTACGACCAAATTTGATAATCAAAGTGGTATTTATTTCGACAATTTTAATACTGCCATGCAGGTAGAAAACTCGGCAAATGTTCAGTTTTACCATAAATCTAAATTGGTACCAGGAGTAGAGAAAATGCCTTTCCCGAAGGTTTTTTCATTTCTGGACGGCGTTTTTGCCCAATTGGGTGGTACAGTGGGCGGCTGGGGCTGGCAGGATAAACCAAGTGTACTGTACGCACAGAGCGGCATCGGCGTTGCGCCTGTAGTCTGTTACGAAAGCCTTTGGGGCGATTGGATAGGGCAAGAGGTAAAAGATGGCGCACAATTTATCGCCATTATTACCAACGATGGCTGGTGGGGAAATACTACCGGTAAAGACCAGCACATGATGTACGCCAAACTGAGGGCCATTGAAACGCATCGTGATGTGGCGCGCTCGGCCAATACAGGTATTTCATGTTTCATCAATCAACGTGGCGATATAACACAACAAACCAAGTGGTGGACAAGAACTGCACTAAAAGCCAACATCAACCTAAACGACGAGATTACTTTTTACGTAAAAAGCGGAGATATTATTGCTAAAATATGCAGTGTTTTAGCCATCATCTTAGCCTTAATTATACCTTATAGAAAATGGATAAAAAAATAAAATACTTTGCCTTTTTACTGTTTATGTTAAGCAGTCTGTTTGTAAATGCCCAGGCTTACCTAAACAATTTAAATAAGCAGGCTAACGAAATGGTTTCCGCTGTAAAAAAGAGAGATTATAAAACTTTATTGACCTTTACGCATCCTAAAGTAGTAAATGCTATGGGTGGAAATGAAAAGGCAGCAGCGGGATTAAAAGCTTCCATGAAAGCCCTTGAAGATCAAAATATTAACTTCACAAAAATGGAAGTTGGCTCAGTAACCCAGAGCCTGGTTAGTGGTAAAACCATTCAATGCATTATTCCACAGCTTGTTGAGATACAAATGGGTACTAAGAAAGCTAAAGCAAAAAATTACTTATTCGGAATTTCATACAATGGTGGTAAAAACTGGTATTTTTTAGATACCGCACCACTTAAAGGTGATGTTAGAAAGCTGATCCCTGAAGCCAGTAAAGACCTTATTATCCCAAAATCAGAAACCACCTACAACTGATCATGACAAAAGATTTTAAAAATATCAGATGGTCTTTTCTGGTATTGATGTTAACCTTAAATTTTGGTTGCGACCAGATTTCGAAGAAAATTGTCCGTAGCGAGATCAGTGATTATGAACATATCAGCATCATTAAAGATCGCTTTACTTTGCTTAAAGTAGAAAATACAGGTGCTTTTTTAAGTTTGGGCGATCAGATGCCATACTTTTTCAGGTTAATCATTTTAACAGGCTTGCCACTTTTATTTTTGTGCTACGGACTATATTACCTATTCGCCAAAAAGAATCTCCCGGTTACCATGCAGATTGCCCTTTGCTTCCTGATCGGCGGTGGTATTGGCAACCTTTACGATAGGATTATATATGGATCGGTAACCGATTTTATGCACATGGATTTTTATATCTTCCAAACAGGTGTGTTCAATTTTGCCGATATTTCCATCATGATCGGAATCGGGATATTGCTTTTTCAATCCATTAAAAGCAATACTGCAAAACAACAGGTAGACAAGGAACAGCTAGATCAAACTACTGATTAAAAATACAAAATAAACGTATTAAATATACATATTTGTATTTTTTGTATTATATTTAATTATGTAATACTCAGTTACAGCAAATTACGATCTAAACTAAAAACCTAAACTATGAAAAACCTATTGAAAAAAATTGCTGTGATAGCCTTGCTATCGGCAGTTATGATCTCCTGCTCGAAGAAAAGTGAGATGCCGGCAGACCCGGAAACCGAAACTACACAAAATCAAAAAGTTATTGCCTACATTAAAAGTCTTGGATTTACAGATGCACAAATTGTAGAAAGCGGGGATAACTATGTAGCTGACGGTGACATCGTATTCAGTAAAAAAATGGAAATACCGGCTGATAATGGAAAATCGATAACGGAGCAATATTACAATGGCTATATTGTAACCAACAGCACCAACATCCGTGTCAAAATTGATCCATCAATCACCAGCATGACCAGTGAGATTAATTCGGCCATTAACCAATGGAATACAGTACCGAATTCCAAACTCAAATTTGTAATCACAACCGGTACAATATATGATATCCTGATCAAGGTTGACAATACAATCGGGGGTTCTACCTGTGGGCAGGCCTATCTGTCTACATCCAATGGCAAAGCAGGCAATACAGTTTGGATCAACCAAAACCTGATCAAAAACAATTCACTTGCACAACGTACAAGAACCATCACACACGAATTTGGCCATACCATTTCATTTAAACACACCAACCAATCTACTACTACCAATGTACCAGGGGTTGGCGGAACCGATGCGCAATCGTTAATGAATGGCGGGCAATGTGGAAGCGGTGCTACGGTTTTATCTGCGAAGGATAAACAGGCCACTGCAGTATTGTACCCTTTATAATTAAAAATCAGATAAAATAACCTAAAAAGATCGTAATGCTACAGAAGCTGCTTCGCTGAGGCAGCTTCTGTTTTTTAAGCCCTATTCAATCACATTTAATGACGTCGTTTAGCTTGAAGATTTCTTAACAAAGAATTCCATTGTTTCAACAAACATATATTTATCTTTAGCTGTTAAACAATCTAGAAACAACCAAAATAAATCCAATCATGAAAAGAAATGCAACTGCCGTTTGGCAAGGTTCTATCAAAGATGGCAATGGAAACATTACCACACAAAGCACTACTTTAAACAATACCCAATATTCTTTTAACTCGCGTTTTGCCGAAGGTGTAGGAACAAATCCTGAAGAATTAATTGCTGCTGCACATGCTGGCTGTTTCACCATGAAACTATCTGCCAACCTAACAGAAGCTGGATTTACTGCAACTAAATTAGAAACCAAATGCGAAATCAACCTTGATCCGTCTAAAGGTGAAATTGTAGAATCGCACTTAACTTTAACTGCTTCTGTACCCGATTTAACACAGGAAAAATTTGATGAGCTGGTTGCAGATGCAGAAAAAAACTGCCCAATCTCTAAATTATTGAATACAACAATTACAGTTGATGCTACTTTAGCATAAATTTATCGTCATTGCGAGGCACGAAGTAATCTTACGACTATAGGTGGGTAAAAAAACATTAATTTCATACCTAGCGATCGTTGAAGGATTGCTTCGTCGTTCCTCCTTGCAATGACGACATTTTTTATTGGAGTATGTCAATGGAAGCGGAGCGCAGCAAAGTCGAGAACCACGTAAGTGCTCAGCGAAGCTAAATCTGTCCCGAGATAGATCTCTCCCTG
>NZ_DJDT01000264.1 GCF_002432345.1 Pedobacter sp. UBA5917 | reverse complement strand
TGATTACACCGCCATCGGGCATTCCATTTACCCATAGCGTGGTAGAGCCCCCACCATCAAAGTTTATTGCTGAGCTACAGCCCAGCCAGTGCATTAATTTGGTAAGCTCGAACAAACTCATTCCGGCAGAATTATCGTTTCTGCCATCAACGGTTAACAAAATTACCCTTCCATTTGGTTTTAGACCTAAACAGGTTCTTGGATGGCGCAAACGGCTAAATGCAGCGGTATCTAATGTTTCATTAATATTATTTAAGGTTAATAACGGGCCATTTAACAAAACATTTTGTTCGTTCAATTTTGTTTCCCAATCGGTAGAGCCATCCCATTTTTTAATGGAAATTTTGCCATTATCAATCACTATGGCTGCTTCCTGGTGCCTTGCCCTGTTTCCATTTTTATCCAAACGGTTGGTATTGATGGTTTTTCCGTCAACACGCACAAAATCTACCGATCCGCCATTTTTTACATCAAAAAAATTGCCGTTTACCGCAGCAATGGCCGTATCCCTTAACCCAAAATCGCTGGTGGTAATTAAAGTCTTTTCTTCGGCACCTATAGCAAAAACAGCTTTTCGGCCTGTGTTTTTTACTTCTAAATAAGAGATATTCTCATTTGCCGCGAAAAGGTTTTTCTGATCGAAATGATGCCTGTAAAGCACTACCTGTTTAGCAATTTTATTTTTCTGCCATCTGGTTTTTACAACCGTTAACGAATCGGCGTTTTGGCCAAAGGCAGATAGGCCTGAGGTAAAAAGTGTAAGCGCAAAGAATAGTTTTTTAAGCATAACGCAGTTTTGCGATAAAATTAAAAAACAGATGTGTGTTTAACTTAAAGCATCAAGAATTATACAAAGAGCAAAAAAAAGCGAAGCGATCAATTTAATGATCTGCTCCGCTTTTTTTGAATGAATGAATAATTGAATTAGTGAATGATTGGGTTTTGAATGAATGAATAGCCATGTTGCCATTCATTCATTCAATCATTCTCTCATTTTATCATTCTATAATTCACTCATTATTTATTTCTTCGGATCTAAAATATCCTTAATGCGGATACTTAAATCTTCGTAATGTGCTTTGGTAATGGCATCGCCTGCGGCAGCTCTAGCTTTGGTAGTAGCCAATAAGGTTTTTAATTCTGCCCTAACCAATGGTCTGATATCGGATAAACCAACGTTGATTGGTGTTAAGCCAAAACCAGCTGCAAACTCTGCAGGGAAACCAGGAGGAAGTTCAGATTCTTTGGTCATTAAATCCTGCAAACGATCAACATAGGCACGCTGTAAATTGCGTTTAAATGCATCAGCTCTTCCGGCAACAAAAACAGACGATCTTAGATCGGTAAATAACTCTGGTAAGGTATAGGCTTTTGCTGCACCATTTTTGGTTTCGTTATCCAATAAACGTGCAATGCGCGAAGCAGACAAAAGATTTCCTAAGGTATTGGTTTGAACACCTTTAATACGGTTCAACAATACACCGTTATCAAATTTACTTAACTGCTCGTTGCTGATTAACCAAAGTGGCGTAGTAAATAACTGCTGGTTAAAGAAAGTAACTGCTTCTTTTTGTTTCGCTTTAGGCAAGTAGGCATAAACCGGTCCGCTTTGTTCGTAGGTTTTAAAGTTTTCGCTTAAACCACCAACATTTGTAGCCACATGGCCCATATAACGGTTAAACTGACCAACAATTTCAGTATAAATCTCTTTTAAGTCGCTATAATCTTTACCTTTCTGGAAAGTCCATTTTTCTACGTTAGGCAAAATGCGTTTTAAGTTGGCAATACCATAAGTACTTGCTTTCATGGCATTATCACCTAAATCTTCGCTCTGTAAACGTGGATCTAAAGAAGTTCCCTGGCGACCATAGAAATATAATGGATTACCTGCGTTTTTTAAGGTCCATTGGTCTAACACCTCTTTTTCCTGCTCAGCGGTTTTGCCACCAGGAAGCCAAGAATATCCCCATTTTATCGACCATTTATCGTACTCGCCAATTTGAGGGTGAAGTTTGGTTACACCATCGCCTGGTTGTGCAATGTAGTTAAAACGGGCATAATCCATAATTGATGGTGCAGTACCATGTTTATCGGTAAATGATTTAGAACGCAACGAATCAACCGGATAAGCATAGCTCGAACCAAAGTTGTGCGGTAAACCTAAAGTATGGCCAATTTCGTGTGATGATACAAAACGGATCAATTCGCCCATTTGCGCATCGGTAAATTTAGCTTTACGTACTTCTGGATTAATTGCAGCTGTTTGTACAAAATACCAGTTGCGCAACAGGTTCATAACATTGTGGTACCAACCGATGTGTGTTTCCAAAATCTGACCGGTACGCGGATCGCTGATGTGCGGTCCGTAAGCATTTGCGATATCAGATGCGAAATAGCGTACAACCGAATATCTCGAATCTTCTACACTGAACTGTGGATCCTCCTGAGCGGTTGGTGCTTCTTTACCAATAATTGCATTTTTGAAACCCGCTGCCTCAAATGCAACCTGCCAATCATTAATCCCCTGGATTAAAAACGGCACCCATTTTTTTGGTGTTGCGGGATCGATATAAATTACGATCGGTTTTACCGGTTCTACCAGTTCGCCGCGTTTGTAGGCATTGGTATCTTTCGGTACCAGGTTCCAGCGGTGGATATAAGCTGTACGCTCTGCTTTTTGTGCATTGCTTCCATAATCAATCTGCGATTGCCCGAAGAAACCCACCCTGTTATCCATAATCCTCGCTTTTACAGGCGTTTTTGGAAGTAAAAGCATCGATGTATTAAATTCGAAAGTTACTGCAGCATTGCTATTATCGGTTGGCGATTCTGCTGCACGGTAAGTTTTAGCGGTTTTTACCTCAATATTGATCGGAAAAGTTTTTACGGTGTCAATGTAAGAACGAGTGGCATCGTACATGGTTACTTTATAGGCCTTACGGATCTGGTCGGTAGCACCGATGGCCATGATATCGCCGTTATAAAAATCGGTTACATCGATCACCACACCTGTGGTATCCTTGTTATAAGCTTTAATTTCGAAACTGGCCAAAATCTGGGCAAGGTTTGAGTTCTGCACTGATTCGTACATATCGCTATTCGGATTTGCTTTTGTTGCATAACTGGGTACGCGGATAAATACCTGTTTACCCCTACGCTCCCATTTCCATACCTGCTCGTTTAATTCTTCGCCACCATATTGCTGGTTGCCAACTTTAACACCTGCAGGCACTTTTGCCAAACGGGTAACCACAAGCATTTCGCGGTTGATCATTGAATCAGGTATCTCAAAATACCATTTATCGTCTACTTTGTGTGTTTTGAACAAGCCATTTGTAGTTCTGGCTTTTGCGGTAATTACTTCCGAAAATGGTTTTATCCCCTCTTTTTTCGGCGCTGCAGCCGGAGTCGCCGCAGGTGTTGCCGGAGTCGCACCTTTTGTGGTTTTTGATTTCTTTTGTGCATATACGGAACCAGATCCGGCTACACCAAGCGCTACGATACCTGCCAAAGCAAGCACCTTAAAGTTTTTCTTCATGTGTATATAAAAGTTAGTTTGCTTGATAATAAGAGGTTAAAGTTAAAATCTTGTTACAAGGCAATTGTTTTGTAACAAGAAAGTTATTTTTTAAATTCTTTTTTCGAGCCTTACTACCTTAAAAAACACCTGTTTATCTCTGTAAACCTCAAAAATGATGCTCCTATCGGCCTTCGATTTAAATAATTCGGTAAGGTCGTTTAGGGTATAAGTGTCTACATCTTTAAAATTAACCCCGATAATTTCGTCATCAGGACAAAGGCCTGCTTTTTCGGCTGGACTATTTTCATCTATTTCACCAATAATCAGTCTTTTATATTCTTTCTGATCAAGATAGATTACCATGCCCACCATATCATGTTCGAAAGGAACTTTACTGAAACCATTAGGTTTAACATAAATAAAACCTTCTTCGTAGTTGAACTGGATATTGAATTTCCGCAACAGATCGGCCCCTATATTTCCGTTCCGTTTTGATAAGTCGATCTTATCGGCAATGGTTTTAAAATCGGGAAAACCCGCAACTACATTGTTAAAAACATAACCACCTAACTCCACTTTGGCAACACGGCCAACATAACCTTTAATCTGCCCGCTCAGGCTCATACCTAAATTGGCCTTGATTTTTTTTTCGGGCAGGGGGTATTCATTCCCGTTGAGCATTTCCATCGATAAAGCATGGCTGGCCCCGGTATCCATTAAAAACCTGGCATTTATTGATCCGCTGTCGGGAAGCTTAACATTGGCTACCACATAAGGCTTTTGGTTTTCAATTTCGATGGGAATTTTTTTGCCACGGTATTTAACATTGGCATCGTGATCATAAATAATCAACCTGTTCTCGTTATAGCGCACATCAACAATAAAACTGTTGAAAAAACTATAACCCAGCAAACCATAAATTTTAATTCCCAAATGACCTGATAAATTAAAAAGATCCTCTTTTAAAATGGCCGTTGGGATGTGCTCAATTGTAGCACTGCCTACCCTTACATCCAGGCTTTGGGAAACGTAAGCCTCTACTGTTTCAATACCCAAACCCGAAACCTTAATTTTACGGAGCAGGTTAAAGTTTAATGAGTCGATAATAGACGGATCGGTAATAATCATTGGCCCCACACCGGTATCGAGCACAAAATCGAAAGGCCCCTTCCCATCTACATAAACGGGGATGACAATGAGGTTTTTAATGCATTTAAAGGTGATAGATTGCTTTTGCCGGTTTCTTTTGAAAAAGAATTCCTGTGCGGAAGCCGAAAAAAATAGAAATACCAAGCCCAGGCAAATACTTAGTTTGCGTAAACAGATTATTACACCGGGACTATATTTGGTTAACATTGAACTAAATTTAATAAATTAGTTGATAATTATGTCCACTAAATTTAGAACATGTTCGGATTAAAAAATCAAAATCTCCTTTTTATTATTTCGGCCTTATCGGTTTGTCTGTTTACGGCATGCTCCAGCAACAAAGTAGTTTCAAGAAAAGTGGCCAAAGAATTTAAAAATTCGCGGGTAATCAAACAATACCAGGTGGGTTTTGCACTTTTTAACCCTGCAGATAAAAAAATGCTTTTTGAGAAGGACGCCGATAAATATTTCACACCGGCATCTAATACCAAACTATATACTTTTTATGCAAGCTTAAAAATGTTGCCTGATTTAATGCCCGCATTAAAATATATCGAAAGGAACGATTCGTTGATTTTTTGGGGAACCGGGGATCCTTCGTTTTTACAGTTTGCGGTTAAAGATAAATCGGCCTATAATTTTCTGTTATCTTCTGAAAAGAAACTTTTCTTTGCCCCTGGGCGTTACTCGGGTACCTTTTTTGGCGATGGATGGGCCTGGGATGATTACGATTATTACTACCAGCCTGAAATTACCGAGATGCCTATTATGGATAACATGGTTACCTCCACTTACGGAGGGCCAAACAAAATCAATATCGAACCCAGGGCTTTTGCTTCTTGCTTTAAGGTTGATTCAACAAAAACCACAGGAAATTTTCAGGTAACACGTGATTTTTTGACCAATACTTTCCATTATCCTGCTGTTGTCGTAAAACCTGGATATAATCAGCAAAACCCATATAAAACAAGTGCACAGGTTACTGTTGAGGTATTATCAGATACGCTGCATAAACCGGTTGGCCTGATCGATCTTAAGATTCCTGCAGATGCGAAAACCCTATCAGGAGCCAAACGCGATTCGGTTTTAAAACACATGATGTTGCCAAGCGATAATTTTATTGCCGAACATTTGCTGCTGGTATGTTCAAACCAGATCGGCGATACCTTAAGTACAGTAAAGGCCATCAACCACATTACCAAAAATTACCTTTCTTTTTTACCGGATAAGGTAAAATGGGTAGATGGATCGGGGTTATCGCGCCAGGATTTATTTACGCCAAGGGATAATGTTTACCTGTTCGATTCTATCTATAAATTGGTAAATAACCCTGAAAAACTTTTCGATATGCTACCTGCCGGAGGGAAAAGCGGTACGTTAAAAAGTGCCTACCCCAAAACCGACAAACCATTTGTTTTTGGCAAAACAGGCTCATTGGGCGGTGTGCATAACCAAAGCGGATACGTGCTCACCAAAAAAGGGAAAACCTATATCTATTCGTTCATGAACAACAATTTTGTAAAACCAACAGCAGAGGTACGTGCAGAAATGGTAAGGATAGTAACCTATATACATGATAATTTTTAATGCCGGATTTTAAATCGATTGATCAGCCTTTTTCGAATACCATCAACATCGGTGGCACATCATATCTTTATTTCGGCGGAACAGCTTATTTAGGTATTCCGCAGGATCAGGATTTTATTGATTTACATATAGAAGGTATAAAAAAATTTGGCTTAAATAACGGAACAAGCCGCACCAACAACATCCAGCTTGGCACTTACGATGAGGCTGAAAAAGTAGCTGCCGCACGATATGGCGCAGAAGCTGCCCTGATTACATCAAGCGGGTATCTGGCAGCCCAGCTTACAATTAAAGCTTTATCAGTTTTAGGCAAGGTAATTTATGCCCCAACCGCACATCCGGCCTTATGGCTAACTGATAAAACGATAAAAAATGAGGATTTTGATACCTGGAAAAGCAAAACAATAGCATTGATTAATAATTCGGAGGAAAAAACATGGGTGCTCATCTGCAACTCCATGAACAATCTTTTTCCGGAGGTATATGATTTTAACTTTTTAACCAAAATAAACCCTGAAAAAGAAATTATTTTAATTGTTGATGATTCGCACGGTATCGGGGTAAATAATAATGGATTGGGTGCTTTTAGCTCCTTACCATTAAAGGCAAATATTGAACGTGTAGTGGTTGCATCCATGGCAAAAGCTTTAGGAGTTGATGCAGGCTTGATTTTGGCTTCCGGTCCAATTATTTCCAAACTTAAAAACACCAATATTTTTGTCGGTGCCTCACCTCCGTCAGCAGCCAGTCTTTTTGCGTTTATACATGCCGAAAAAATCTATAAAAAGGCTTGGGAAAGGCTACAAAATAATATCAGTTTACTCAGCGTCTCTTTAAGCACATTGTGGCGTTACGAACCTGGATTTCCGGCATTTTTATCACAGGATATCGACCTGGCAGCTGGTTTATTAAAGGAAAAAATATTAATTTCTTCTTTTCCTTACCCCAACCCCGATAGCGCACCGATTAACAGAATTGTGCTGAGCAGCTGGCACACAGATGAGGACATTGATAAGTTGATTCTTGCTATTAAGAAAACCGGTAAATAACAAAAAATTGGCTGATGTGTTAATTAACATCAAGTTTATACGAATTGCCGATATTGCACGCGTAATATCGGCATTTTGCTTATGTAATATTACCTCAATTAGAATCCATGAGAACTAAACTTATTATTGCTGCATTGTTTTTATTTACAATCAATGCCTTTGCGCAGCAACCCAATGTTAAAAAAGATTATGTATTGCGCACCACTTATAATGCGGTACAATACAAGAATTTTTATCTGTTAACCTTGTTTCAACAGGATGAACAGGTGAAGAAAGCCCTCCAAAAGGATGAAGTTTTGAGCAGTTTGTTAAAAGCAAAGAAAGACAACATCAACCAGGCCATCAAAAACTGTAAACAAGATATTACCTGTTACACTGCAGCTTTAAAATTTACCGATCAGGAAATCGAACAGATCGGAAACAGGTTAGCATTTCTATATAAAAAAGAACCCGGTCTCAATTTATTGATGCTATACCACATTATCCCTTCTGGCTGCTACAATTTATTCGATACCCTTTCACCCAACGAAATGATCGAAAAAGCATGGGCTCAGGATGCAAAAGCAATAAACCACATCATTTCTGTTTATGTTGAGGGCAACAAACCCAATTACCCTAATATTGATTCGATCAGCTTTAATGTAAAGGATAAAGCTTATCCCGAAATGGTAAATACCAACGCCAGCCTAAGTTTAGAAAGTAAAAATAGTCTGTTTTTTGAGCCCAGCTTAAATTTTGCACTGGTAGCTTTAGAAATTAATGAGCGTAACGATGCCGCCGATTACGAGCCCATGCTTACCACAGTTAACAAAGCTGCATTTTTAGCGATTAAAAAAACTGATTTTGCCAAATATAAATATCCCTTAATTCTTGTTCCCGGTGAAGGGCCGGAAGAAAATGGCGTTGAATTAAGTGCTGGCGGGATGCTCCGCTGCAGATTGGCCGCAGCACAGTATAAATACGGGATAGCCCCCTTTATCATGGTATCAGGCGGGAAGGTGCATCCTTATAAAACCAAATTCAGCGAGGCTTATGAAATGAAAAAATTTCTGATCAATACATTACAGATTCCTGAAAGTGCCATTTTAATGGAACCCCATGCCAGGCATACCACAACCAATGTAAGAAACGCCGCAAGGATCATGTTCAGGTACGGCATGCCCATGGATAAAGCTGTTTTGGTAGTAACCACAAAATCGCAGAGTTTTTATATCAGTGAAATCATGCATAAACGTTGCATTAATGAGCTTGGTTACGATCCATACCACAACGGAAAACGTTTATCGGAAACTGCCCTCGAAATTTTCGTGAACACAAAATCGCTGCAGATTGATTTTGATGAACCAATGGATCCCTAACCGTATTTTTATTTAATATCCTATTTTTCAATATTTGTAACATCAATAGGCAATAAGTTAGATAATATGCCTAGCTTGTAACCGATCTTTAAATAATGTTGATATAATCCCCGATATGAAAAAACTGTTCGTATTCCTCTCATTAAGCCTGCTCTTTATCAATGCAATTTCTGCACAAACTACAACAGTTTGGGTTGTTAGACATGCCGAAAAAGATAAATCGAACCCACAGGACAATAATCCCAACCTATCCGACGAAGGCAAAATACGTACCGCAGACCTGGCCAAATATTTAAAAAAGGTAAAATTTGATGCTGCTTTTGCAACCCCTACCAAACGCACCCACCAAACATTAGATTCATTGGTAATCCCTAAGGTAATTGATTACAAAGACATTAAATCGCTTGTTGATAGCATCAAAACCAATTATTTAGGTAAAACGGTTATTGTGGCAGGCCACTCTAATACCGTACTCGAAATTATTGAAGCGCTTGGTGGCAAAAGGCCAAAAGAAGAATTAACCGATGATGATTACGATTATATTTTTGAATTAGCGGTCAAAGAAGATAAGGCAAAGGTTAAAATGGATCAATATGGTAGGCCGCATCATTTGTAGTTTGGATGGTATCAGGCAGTAATACATGATAATTCAAACTAAAAATCTTAATTCCATTATTAATATTACTTTAAAAGGTCTCTTTTCGGTATTTTAAGTCCACGGCCGTCATCCTGAATTTATTTCAGGATCTATCTAGCATGAAAGATGCTGAAATAAATTCAGCATGACGAATTGATCTACCATAAACCAATGACGATTGAACTAATGAACTATTAAAGTTTCTCAAAAGGAATATCCATCAGGTCATAACTTCTCCAGTCCGAAAAATCGTAATGCCACCATTCGTTTTCCAACACGTTCATCCCGTATTTTGCCATGATGGAGATGAGGAAATCCCGGTTTTTCTTCGCCTCGGCTGATACATTTTCATACTTTGCCGCAGCTGCAGCCGAAAAACTGTCGTAAGGTGTTGGCATAACCAATTCTTTACCTGTTTTTAGGTTAATTAACGTTAAATCTACCGCACAGCCCCTATTGTGCTTAGATCCCTTTGCCGGGTTCGCCACAAAATTTTTGTCGCTCGCTTTTTTATAAAACTCGACGGTAATGGCATAAGGGCGATAGCCATCAAATATTTTTAAGCCATAACCTTTTTTATTCAGCTCTTTCTGGATTTTCTTTAATGCCGCTACCACTGGTTTCCGCGCAAAAGCCCTCGCCTGTTTGTACATTACCTGCTGCATAAAGTTATTTTTGGTAGCGTAGCGGATATCTAAAGCAATATTGGGAATGGCCTTTTTGATTTCAACAAGTTCATTGTTCGGATTCGACTTAATAGAGGCTTGATATTGAGTATAAGCGTTAACTACAACAAGCTTTTTTGCTGCGATAGGTTTATTTTGGGCAAAGCCCGAAACAGAGATAAGCAGAAAAAACATCAATAAATTGAGTTTCATAAACGGTTATAATTAGAAGGCTTCATCATTCTCTTTGTACCGAAATAATTAATAAGAAAAGTCGTCATCTCGACCGAAACGCAGTGGAGCGCCCGCCTGCATCGGGCAGGGAGAGATCTATCTCGAGACAGATTTCTCGACTCCGTTGCACTCCGCTCGAAATGACGCATTATGGACTACTGATTCGAAACCACCAGCAATTCCAGATTTTTAAAAGGTAAATTAAACATATCAGCCAGATCCTTATTGGTACAGTTTCCCTGATAAATATAAAGTGCCTCGCGGATGCCCGGATTGTTCCAAACCATGTTAACCAAACCTCCGTATTCGCCGATATCCAATAAAATAGGTGCAAAAATATTGGTTAACGCGTAAGAAGCAGTTCTTGGCACGCGCGAAGCGATATTTGGCACACAATAATGGATCACATCATATTTGCGGAAAACGGGATTGGTGTGGTTGGTTACCTCAGACGTTTCGAAACAGCCGCCCTGATCAATACTCACATCAATAACTACCGAATGCGGTTTCATACGTGCTACGGTTTCTTCCATCACCACACAGGGGCTACGGCCATGGCTGGCACGGATGGCACCAATTACCACATCGCAGGTTACAATCGCCTTATTTAAAACGATTGGCTGCATTACGGAGGTAAATACCCGGCTACCTAAATTATTCTGCAAACGGCGTAAACGGTAAATAGAACTATCAAAAACCTTAACCTCAGCTCCCAGCGCCAAGGCCGTTCTGGCAGCATATTCGCCAACAGTACCTGCACCCAAAATTACGATTTCGGTAGGCGGAACACCTGTAAAACCGCCCAACATCAATCCTTTGCCGCCGGTTACATTGCTCAGGTATTCTGCTGCGATTAAAATAGAGGTAGATCCAACGATTTCGCTCATTGCCCGTACTACGCTCAGAATGTTACCCTCATCACGCAGGTTTTCGAAACAAAGTGCATTAATCTTTTTATGCATCAGGGCTTTCAGGTAGTCCTGCTTTAAGGTTCCGGTCTGTAATGAAGAAATAAGGGTCTGCCCTTTATGCATCATCTCGATTTCCTCCAAAGTTGGGGGCGCAATTTTCATTAGGATATCTGCTTCGAAAACCTCTTTTTTATCGTAGGCAATCTTGGCTCCCTGTTCGGCATATTCGTTATCAGAAAAATTTGCACCAGTACCGGCGCCGGTTTCTAAAACCACGCGGTGACCATTGTTTACCAACAGCGCAACCGATAAAGGCGTTAGTGCAATTCTATTTTCCTGAAAAGAAATTTCTTTGGGTATTCCTATGTATAAGCTGTTTTTCTTATTTCTGGTTTCTAACTTCGCCTCTTGTGTTTGCAATAAACCCTGACGAGCTATATCGGCCATTCCTTCGCGTAATCCTGTAGCCATGTTGAATTAAAGATTTTTGGTAGTTTTAGGTTGTTCAAGGTACGGAAAATCTGTTAATTTATTGATAACTAAATGTTATACCTTAGAAATATGGAATAATCTGCGGTTTTCGTCTTCCACATTTATTTCTACCCTGATATAGTTTTCGGGCAGTAATTCTTCTACCCTTTCGGGCCACTCGATTAAACAGATACCACCGCCGTAAAAATATTCTTCGTAACCCAGGTCATAGGCCTCACGGATATCCTTCATACGGTAAAAATCGAAATGGAATACCGATCCGTTAGGGCTTTCATATTCGTTAACGATAGAATAGGTTGGGCTCGAAACTACATCGGTTACACCCAGGGCAGCACAGAAAGTTTTGATAAAAGTGGTTTTACCTGCGCCCATGTCGCCTTCGAAAATGAAGACTTTTTCGGTGCCTGCAAAATCTGAAAGTTGTTGTGCCACAACAGGTAAATCGGCTAAACTGTTTACTACAATATCCATTTTAAAAGAATAAAGGCAAAAGTAATACATAATTGCATTGCTTTTGCCTTTTATAGTTGTCATTTCTCGACTACATTACCATCAAGGCTGGCATCTCGAGATAGATTTCTCGGCTGCGTTGCACTCCGCTCGAAATGACGGCCTTGCAATGACGGATCTCATGTCTCAAATCTAGCATCTCAAATCTACTCCCTACCTCGGCGAATAAGTTACTACCGGAATAATCATTTCCTCCAGCGAAATTCCTCCATGCTGAAAAGTTTCATTATAGTAGTTTACAAACTGGTTATAATTGTTCGGGTAAACGAAATAACTATCTTCCCTTGCAAATATGTAACTACTGCTGATGTTGATCTTTGGTAATAATGCATCGTGAGGATTTTTGATCAAAAACACCTCTTTTGCATTAAAGTTAAGATTTCTACCCTGTTTATACCTTAAATTGGTATTTGTACTCCTGTCGCCAATCACTTTAACCGGTTTTTTAACCCGAATGGTACCATGATCTGTTGTAATAATCACTTTTACCTTTTTCTGAGAGATTTTTTTCAATAGATCCCAAAGTGGCGAATGCTCAAACCACGATAAGGTTAACGAGCGGTAAGCGGCATCGTCGTTTGCCAGCTCGCGGATCATCTGCATATCCGTACGGGCATGGCTCAACATATCAACAAAATTGAATACAATGGCATTAAAATCATTATGCAACAGGTTATTGGTCTGATCTACCAGATCTTTACCCTGCTCAAATGTGAGTATTTTATGGTAACTGAATTTGCAGTCTTTTCTTAAGCTACGTTTAATGTTGTCGGCCAGAAAAGCTTCTTCATGCATATTTTTTCCACCTTCGTCATCATCGTTCTGCCAAAGCTGGGGAAAACGTTTTTCCATATCCAGAGGCATCATACCCGAAAAAATAGCATTTCGGGCATACTGTGTTGCCGTTGGCAAAATACTGGTATACATATCCTCCTCATCGATCCTGAAATATTCGGAAATTAAGGGATTGATGATTTTCCACTGATCGTAACGTAGGTTATCAATCAAAATGAAGAATACAGGCGTATTATCGTTAATTAAAGGAAAAGCCTTTTTCTTTAACAGTTCGTTAGAAAGCAAAGGTGCTTTATCTTTATTCTTGATCCAGTCGAGGTAATTTTCTTCGATAAATTTGGTAAACTGAGTATTTGCTTCCTGTTTCTGCATGGTTAAAATCTCATGCATCTGCGGATCATCAAGCTTTTCGAGCTCAAGTTCCCAGAAAACGATTTTTTTATAAACGTCAATCCACTCTTCGTAATTCAGCCTATCGCCCAAAGTCATCCCCAAACGGCGGAAATCCTGTTGGTAAGCCATTGATGTTTTTTCGCTAACCAGACGTTTATTATCGATCAGTTTTTTAATGGTAAGCAGAACCTGTTTCGGGTTTACCGGTTTAATCAGGTAATCATCAATTTTACTACCAATCGCGTCTTCCATCAGGTTTTCTTCCTCGCTTTTGGTAATCAAAACCACAGGCACATCGGGATTTAAGTTTTTAATGGCCGAAAGTGTTTCGATACCGCTCATTCCCGGCATGTTTTCATCTAAAAAAACAAGGTCGAAATGGGCTTTCCCAAATGCCTCTAAAGCGTCGTTTCCATTGGTAAATGTGGTTACATTATAACCTTTATCATTCAACAATAATATATGTGGTTTTAACAGGTCGATTTCATCATCAGCCCATAATATCTTAGTTTCTTGCATGTTTTTGTAAAAATAGGTAAGTATTGCCCTTTAATTTTGACGGGTAAATCAAACTATAAATAAAAATAGCAATTTTTGTACCGTATCTAGCTATTTAACTATTTTTAACGATTGAACAAGAAGAAAATAATAAATGATCCCGTTTACGGTTTCATCAGCATTCCATCAGAACTGGTTTATGATGTGATTTCGCATCCGTATTTCCAGCGTTTGCGCTACATCAAACAACTGGGGATGACGCACTTGGTATATCCGGGTGCCTTGCACACCCGTTTTCACCATGCTTTGGGTGCCATGCATTTAATGAGTTTGGCCATCAATCTTTTAAAAAGTAAAGGACATGCCATTACCGAAGGCGAAGAAGAAGCCGCCATTTTGGCCATTTTACTGCACGATATCGGCCACGGCCCTTTTTCGCATGCCTTAGAGCATTCGCTGGTTACCGGCATCAGGCATGAGGATATTTCAGCAAAGCTGATGAACGACCTTAACATCCACTTTGGAGGCCGCTTAAGCCATGCCATTGAGATTTTTAATGGCACCTACCACAAAAAATTTCTTCACCAGCTCATTTCAGGTCAATTGGATCTGGATAGAATGGACTATTTAAACCGTGATAGTTTTTTTACAGGCGTAAGCGAGGGTGTAATCAGTTTCGACAGGATTATCAAAATGTTCAATGTGCACGATGATGACCTGGTGATCGAAGAAAAAGGAATTTACTCGATCGAAAAATTTTTAATTGCCCGCAGGCTGATGTATTGGCAGGTTTACCTGCACAAAACGGTGATATCGGGCGAAATGATTTTAGTAAAATTATTGGAGCGTGCCAAAGAACTCTCGGCCGCCGGTGCCGATTTATTTGCTTCACCATCGTTAAACCATTTCCTAAAAAACGATATCAACGAAGCCAATTTCTTTTCTCAGCACGAAAATCTGGAACATTTCACCAATCTGGATGACCAGGATATTTATGCGGCAGTTAAAGTTTGGGCTAAACACCCCGATAAAATTTTGTCTACGCTTTGTAAAATGCTTACCTCCCGTAATCTTTATAAAGTGGAAATGGGCAACGAAAAAGTAGGTGTCGACCGTCTTAACTTTTTGCAGGATGCAGCCGTTAATCTGCTGGAAATTAAACCCGAAGAAGCAAGATATTTTGTTTTTACCGATTCGATACAGAACCGCGCATACAACGCTGGTGTAGGTAATATCAAGATTTTGATGAAAAATAACGATATTGTAGATATTGCCAAGGCATCAGATTTATCCAATCTGGAGTCGCTACAGAAAACCGTTGAAAAATATATCCTCTGTTATCCCAGGGGCATTTAAGCTTATTTAACAAAATATTTAACTTTTACTGCCGTTTTAAGTCTTATAATTGTGTAAAATATACACAGCTTAACTCTAGCAGGTTTTTTTGTTCATATCAATTTAACATATACCTTTGTACGATGCAATTTACTGCCACGCAGATAAGTCAGTTTTTAAACGGTTCCATTGATGGAAACCCAGATGTAGCCGTTACCGAACTTTCAAAGATAGAAGACGGGAAAGAGGGCTCTTTGTCTTTTCTTTCCAACCCTAAGTACGAAAACTTTTTGTATTCTACTCAGGCGTCGGTTGTTATCGTATCTAAAGATTTCGCACCAACACAGCCTTACACCAGCACTTTAATCCGTGTTGAAAATCCATACAGTGCCTTTACCATTTTACTCGATAAATATAACGAAGCGGTAAATGCTCAAAAGGCACAATCGGGCATCGATAAACTGGCCTTTGTACACCCAACTGCCAAAATCGGTAAAAACGTATTTATTGATGCTTTTGCCTATGTGGCCGAAAATGTAGAAATCGGTGATGGCTGCAAAATTAATGCACAGACTTTTATCGGCGAAAATTCAAAAATCGGCGAAAACAGCACCTTTTTTCCCGGTGTAAAAATTTACCATAACTCGGTAATCGGTAAAAGGGTTACCATCCATTCGAACACCGTTATTGGGAGCGATGGATTTGGTTTTGCACCTCAAAAAGACGGCACATACAATAAAATCCCGCAGATCGGAAATGTCATTATTGAAGATGATGTAGAAATCGGTGCCAATACAACTGTCGATCGCGCTACAATGGGCTCTACCATTGTAAAGAAAGGTGCAAAAATCGACAACCTGATCCAGATTGCGCACAATGTAGAAATTGGCGAAAACACCGTTTTGGCTGCACAATCGGGCATATCAGGCAGTACAAAAGTTGGCCCCAACAGTGTTGTAGGTGGCCAGGTAGGTATTGCAGGCCATTTAACCCTTGCCAAAGGCACGCAGATTGGTGCACAGGCAGGTATAAACTTTAACATTACAGAAGAAAATAAACAATGGCACGGAAGTCCGGCGCAGCCTTTGCGCAACTGGATGCGTGCTTCCGTAATTTTCAAGCATCTTCCGGATGTGGAAAAAAGAATAAACGCGCTCGAAGAGGAATTGAAAAAGCTTACAGCTGAACTGGAAAAGAATACAATAAACAATGAACGTTAGACAAAAAACGATTAAACAGGAAATATCAGCATCTGGTGTGGGTTTACACACAGGCGCTAATGTTACTTTAACATTTTGCCCGGCCCCCGAAAATCATGGCTTTAAATTTCAGCGTATTGATTTAGATGGGCATCCGATTATTGAAGCCGATGCTGATAACGTAACCGATACTTCACGCGGAACAACCCTTACCCAAAATGGTGCCAGCGTAAGCACCGTAGAGCACGTAATGGCTTCGTTAGTAGGTATGGATCTTGATAACGTTCTGATCAAATTAGACGGACCGGAAACCCCGATTATGGATGGTAGTTCGATCCAGTTTGTTGATTTATTGGAAGAAGTAGGCTCGGTTGAACAAAATGCCGACCGCGAGTACTTTACCATTCCCCACAACATTACCTATACCGAAGAAGACAGAAAAGTAGAAATTGTGGCCATGCCGTTAGACGATTATCGCTTTACCTGCATGATCGATTATAATTCTCCTGTTCTGGGCAGTCAGCACGCTGGCATTAATACCATTGCAGAATTTAAGAAAGAAATTGCTTCTTGCCGTACTTTCTGTTTCTTACACGAATTAGAATACCAGTTATCGCACAATTTAATTAAAGGTGGCGATTTAAATAACGCCATTGTAATTGTAGATAAAGAGGTTACCAAAGATGAATTGAGCCATTTGGCCAAATTATTTAACCGCAAAGACATTGATGTTGCGCCACAGGGGATTTTGAACAACATGGAACTGCGTTACCAGAACGAACCTGCCCGTCATAAGCTTTTGGATATGATTGGCGACCTGGCTTTGGTTGGGATGCACTTAAAAGGCCACATTATGGCGGCACGTCCAGGCCACGCGGCAAACGTTGCTTTTGCCAAAAAGATTAAAGCAGCTATTAAAAAAGAGAAAAACAAAAAAATACAAAAGGTATACGATCCGAGTGCAAAACCATTGTTTGATGTAGTGAAAATAATGGAGATTTTACCTCACCGTCAACCATTTTTGTTCGTTGATAAAATTTTGGAACTTTCTAAAAACCACGTGGTAGGCGTTAAAAACGTAACCATGAACGAAGAATTTTTCAAAGGTCACTTTCCGGGTGCTCCCGTATTTCCCGGGGTATTACAGATTGAGGCCATGGCCCAGGTAGGCGGAATTCTGGTACTTTGTACTGTTCCGGATCCTGAAAATTACCTGACCTATTTCTTAAAGATAGATAATGTACGCTTTAGGGCACAGGTGCTTCCTGGCGATACCATTGTTTTCCGTTGCGATTTACTCGAACCAATCAGAAGGGGCATTGCCCAGATGAAAGGCGTAGGTATGGTTGGCGAAAAAATCGTTGTCGAAGCCGAAATGATGGCCCAAATTTCAAAAGTTAAACAAGCAGAACCCGCTCAATAATGATACAACCTTTAGCATATATACACCCTCAGGCAAAAATCGCCGAAAATGTGGTAATCGAACCCTTTGTAGTGATACATAAAGATGTTGTAATTGGGGAAGGTACCTGGATCGGATCGAACGTTACCATTATGGATGGCGCACGTATCGGTAAAAACTGCCGCATTTTTCCCGGCGCCGTTATTTCAGGCGAACCACAGGATTTAAAGTTTGCTGGCGAGGTTACCACTGCCGAAATTGGCGATAATACCACTATCCGCGAGTGTGTAACTATCAATCGTGGTACTAAGGATAAATGGAAAACCGTTATCGGCAGTAACTGCTTAATCCAGGCTTATTCGCACATTGCACATGATTGCGAAGTTGGAAATAACTGTATTTTCTCAAACAGCACCACTTTAGCAGGTCACATTACTATTGGTAACAATGTGGTTCTGGCCGGCTTGGTTGCCATACATCAGTTTGTTAAGGTGGGTTCTTACGCTTTCGTAACCGGTGGTTCATTGGTACGTAAAGATGTTCCCCCTTATGTTAAAGCTGCCCGCGAACCGCTTTCTTACGCAGGTATCAACTCTGTTGGCCTACGCAGAAGAGGTTTTACCAACGAGCAGATTGATGAAATACAGGAAATTTACCGTGTACTTTTCGTAAAACACAATAATGTAACCAAAGCTTTGGATATGATCGAAGCCGAATTTAAACCAACGGAAATCCGTGATGAAATTGTTGATTTTATCCGTAATTCTAACCGTGGTGTAATGAAGGGCTTCGGGATGGGCAGTTAAGCGAAAAGCTTAAAAACCAAAGCTTAAAGTCAAACCTTATTATTAATAAATGAGTGATATAACGCTAATCAGAACTGATTCAGACAACACCGATTTTAGACAATTGGTTGCTTTGCTGGATCAGGATTTAGCCGTTAGGGATGGTAACGATCATGCTTTTTATGCACAGTTTAATAAAGTTGATGCCATTAAAGAAGTGATTGTTGCCTATCAAAATAACTTACCCGTTGCCTGCGGCGCTATAAAACCTTTTTCAGGCACTGAGGCTGAAGTAAAAAGGATGTTCGTTCATCCCGATTACCGCAAGCAGGGAATAGCTGCCAAAATTATAACCGAACTCGAAAACTGGACAAAAGAGCTCGGTTTTAAAGCAACTGTTCTGGAAACCGGTAAAAAACAGCCCGAAGCCATTGCGCTTTACCAGAAAATGGGTTACCGTATTACTCCAAACTATGGCCAGTACATCGGCATTGACAACAGTGTTTGCATGTTCAAACTGCTGGGCGCTATCCGCTTAACTCCAGACAATCTACCGAAATGAAGATTTCTTTACAAAATGCCGGCAGAAGATTTAATAAAGAATGGATTTTCAGGAATTTAAGCACCGAATTTTCGTCAGGCAACAGCTACGCCATATTAGGTCCTAATGGTTCAGGCAAATCAACATTGTTAAGCATTTTAAACGGTAGCCTCTCTCCTTCCGAAGGAAAAATTACATTTTCCGATACAGCAGAAATCCCAGTCGAAAATATTTATAGGCACATCAGTCTCGCAGCTCCATACCTCGAACTGGTTGAAACTTTTACCCTAAAAGAAATCATTGATTTCCATTTTAAGTTTAAAAATTTTGCAGATGGCCTTGATTCCAAAAAACTGATCGGCATATTAGGTTTGGAGAAAGCAAAGAATAAAGAAATTAAATACTTTTCATCGGGGATGAAGCAAAGAACCAAACTTGCTCTGGCCTGCTGCACCGATACCCCGATCTTATTTTTAGACGAGCCAACCAGCAATTTAGATGTTCAGGGAATAAATTGGTACCGCGAGCTGATCGAAAATTTCGGAAAAGACCGTTTAATGATAATTGGCTCCAACCAGATACAGGAATACGATTTCTGCACCACACAGATTCAAATATCAGATTATAAGTAAGTTATTGTCACGCTTACGTCTTTCTTAAACCTTGTTTTGTCATACTTTTGTACTAAAAAAAGATTTCTGAAAAAATATTTTGTAATTCAAAAATTATGCTTACCTTTGCACCACCAAAAAGAGAAACAAATTATTTAATTTATCTCTTCAGGGAAATGAGAATATTTTTCCGTTTAACGGAATCAAAATATAGCCCTAAAAAGGCAAAGAGTTTTTCATAGTTTAGTTTGAGGTTTAGGTTGATTATGCCTTTGGAGTGGTTCCCAAAGGCATTTCTTTTATACGGAGGTTTTTTGATCTTTTTTACTGAAAGAGTCTAACCCAATAAACAAATGACTACTGAACCAATGAACTTATGCCCTTCCAAATCACCATCCATTTTTTTAACTTTGGTTTTCAATAAATAACAAAACAGGATTTTAATATAAAATGGCAAAGGCATCAGAAGTAAAAAGCGGAAATGTTCTTCGTTTTAACGGAGAGTTGGTAAGTGTTGAAGAATATATCCACCGTACCCCCGGAAATTTAAGGGCTTTCTATCAGGCGCGTATGCGCAATGTAAAAACCGGTAAAATTGTAGAATACCGTTTCCGTACCGACGAAGAGGTGACCATTTGCCGTGTAGAGACCAACGATTATCAATATCTTTATGAAGATGGCGATTATCTGGTGGTGATGGACAACAACACTTTCGAACAGTACAACATTCCAAAATTGCTATTTGGCAGTTCGATCAAATTTCTGAAAGAAGGCATGAATGTAACCATTGCTTTTGAAAGCGACGAACCGATTGTGGCACAGTTGCCAAACAGTGTAGAACTGGAGGTTACCTATTCGGAGCCCGCCGTAAAAGGAGATACCTCTACCAGTGCTTTAAAATATGCTACAGTAGAAACAGGTGCAGAAATCAGGGTGCCACTTTTTATCAACCAGGGCGATAAAGTGAAGATTGATACCAAGACCGGCGATTACATGGAAAGGGTAAAATAGCATAAGGCTTATGCCTTAAACCTTTATAGGTTTTTGTTAAAATAATTTTACCTTTGCCGTCACGAAAAACTAAAATATAAAACCCGATTTGGGATAAAACTATATGGCAAAAGCATCAGAAATAAAAACAGGAAACATCCTTCGTGTAAACAACGAACTGGTTACTGTTGACGAATGGAATCACCGTACACCGGGTAAAGGCGGCGCATTTTACACCGGCAAATTCCGTAACATTAAATCGGGCAGAATTGTTGAAGCCCGTATGAATACCGACGAGGCTGTAGAAATCTGCCGCGTAGAAACCAATGATTACCAATACCTATACGAAGAAGGTGATTATCTGGTAGTAATGGATAACAATACTTACGAGCAGTTTAACGTTGAAAAAGCTTTATTTGGTTCTGCCATTAAATTCTTAAAAGAAGGCATGAACATCATCGTTTCGATGGAAAGCGACGAAGCAATTATGGCACAGTTACCAAACTTTGCAGAGTTCGAAATCACTTATTCGGAGCCAGCTGTTAAAGGTGATACTTCTACCAACGCATTAAAAGCAGCTACGCTTGAAAATGGTGTTGAAGTTAAAGTACCAATGTTTGTAAACCAGGGCGACAAAATTAAAATTGATACCCGCACAGGCGATTACGTGGAGCGTGTAAAATAATTTTAAACCAATATTTGAAAGCCTCTGAAATTAATTTTTCAGAGGCTTTTTTGTTTGAACAGTTTATAACCTCGCAGGTTTCGAAAACCTGCGAGGTTTGAAAAGTATTACCTTTGTAATTATGCTAAAAGCCGAAATTAGAAAGCAAGCGCTAAAAGATAGATTAATATTAAACGACTTAACATACCAGGAGTTAAACAAATCGCTCTTAAATCAGTTTAAAACACTCGATTTTAGCAAAATTAAAACGCTACATATCTTTTTGCCCATTACCGAGAAAAGAGAGCCCAATACTTTTTTATTAATCGATTGGATCAGCCAAAACCATCCTGAAATTAAAATCATTGTGCCAAAGGCGGATTTCGAAACAGCACTGATGACCCACCACGAATATCTCGGCGAAGAAGACTTAAAAAAGAACCTATACCATATTTTAGAACCTCAAAAAGGAAACCTTCACGAAGGCGAAATAGATATGGTAATTATCCCTTTGCTGGCTTTTGATAAGCAGGGCTATCGCGTAGGTTATGGCAAAGGTTTTTACGATCGTTTTCTTGAAGGTATAAATGCTCAAAAAATAGGTTTATCTTTATACCCTGCAATTGAAAAAATCGATGATGTAAACGAACACGATATTAAACTCGATTTTTGCATTACACCAACAGAAATTATAAAATTTTAAGCTTCCGCACCATGCCACAGGAAATCGTTATCAAAACCGAAAAACAGTACGAAAACAACATGATTGCGGTATTCGAATTGCAGGAAAAGGAAGAATTAACTGCCGAAGATCTGAAACAGATTGAATTGATGTTAAAGGCAGGTGAAAAATACGAAGCGGAACATTTATAGTTCATTGGTTTCTTATTCATTGGTTCACTGGCCATTGGTTCATTAGGCCAGGCACTTCAATAAAAAACTCATCGTATCGATATCCCCATTTCGTCATCTCGACTGTAGCGAAGCGAAACGGAGAGATCTGCCTCGAGATAGGTTTCTCTCGACTATGTTACCGATGTTAAATCGGTAAAAGTTGCACTTCGCTCGAAATGACAAACTCTGGTAAAATACAAAATGAGCTAAACGCTCCGTGTTTTCCGTGCCTCCGTGGCTAAAAAGAAGCACAATGTTAATCCTGAAGAAAAGACCCTGAAATAAATTCAGGGTGACGGCACTCAGGTTAATGTGCTTTTACAAAATCACTTACCAAATAAGCAATCAATTTGGAGGTTAGCCTGCTTACCCTGCCATCAAGCATCCGCGTGGCACCTTCACATATATGCAGGTAAGAAAATTTATTCGCTTGGGTTAAAATTAGTTTTCTGATATCGTTAACGGAAAATCCTGAGGGCGTTTCGGCACTGGAAAGTACATTTTGGATACAATCCAGATCTATTTCCAAACCTGCAACTGGCCCTAAATCCTCAATTAGATCATTATAATCAATCCCTGTTAAAATAGCCTCAAAAAACACAGCTCTTAAATTGGGCTTATTTTCGATCTGGTTTAAGATCGCCTCATTGTTATAATTCTGATGCAGGCCATACATGAAATAATGATTGAGGTAGTTTTCTTTTAAAGCATAAGAAAATCCGTTTCCACTGTGCCGGCCTTCCAATCCGCGCAAATCAGCATGCGCATCAATGTTTAGCACATCAATTGGGGTTTTATTTGCTAAAGAAGTCCCTTTTATTATTGGATAGGCATTGTTGTGTCCACCACCAATTACAATCGGGATTTTGCCTGCAGCTACAATTTTCTCTATTACCGGATATACCAGGTCATCAATTTCAGCAACTTTATTGCGCAGGCCTTTTATAGAAGAGTCACTCGGTTCATCAATCTCGAAATGTCCCAAAACCAAGATTTCACTACCGCTTAAAAATCGGTTACTCTGGATATTGAGAAAAGCTGTCAAACTTGCCCGCCATGCCGATGCTGCACCTGCAATGCCCGAGTTTGCGCGCACACCAATATCTTCCGGGATGCCCAGCAGCACAAATTTTGCACTTGCATGTTCAAGTTCTTCCCAAGAGGATAAAACAGTCACTTTTTCACCCAGTTTGGTTTCACCTTCACGATGGATAATCAAACGATCAATGTCGTGCTGTGCGTATATTTTAAGGTTATCCATTATAAAATTCGCCATTTAAAATCACCCTATCGACCATGTTTTCGCCAAAACTATAAGGTAAATAAGCAATTGATGGCATCGGTTTAGTGATAAATAAATTGGCTTTTTTCCCCACCGCAATACTTCCGTAATCTACACTGATCTCCATGGCCGCAGCACCATTTAAAGTAGCTGCATTGATGGCCTGCTCGGGGAACATTTTCATTTTAATGCAGCCAAGCGAAACCACAAAATTCATATTTCCGGAAGGTGTTGAACCGGGATTATAATCAGTAGCCAAAGCAACCGGTAAACCGGCATTAATGAAGCTTTTGGCGTTAGCAAACGGGATGCCTAAGTAAAACGAGCAGGAAGGCAACAATGTTACAATTGTATCCGCATTTTTTAACGTTTCGATTGTTTCTTCATTGCTTTCTTCCAAATGATCAACTGAAATGGCGTTATTAGCCACCGCAACCTCTATTGCTCCCGAAACGGAAAGTTGATTGGCATGGATTTTTGGCTTTAGTCCGTATTTTGCTCCGGCTTTTAATATCTGATCGGTTTCTTCTACGGAGAAAAATCCTTTTTCACAGAAAACATCAATATAATCGGCCAGATTTTCTTTGGCAATCACAGGCAACATTTCATTTATAATCAAATCGATATATCCCTGGTGATCGTTTTTAAATTCGGCAGGAAATGCGTGTGCAGCTAAAAAAGTTGCCTTTATGGGGATTGGGAAATGATCTTTCAACCTGCGGATTACACGGAGCATCTTGATTTCACTTTCCGTTGTCAATCCATAACCACTTTTTATTTCAACCGCACCCGTACCTTGAAGGATCATCTGTTTCAATCTAACAGCTGCACTTTCAAATAACTCATCTTCTGATGCTTTCCGGAGTTTATTGGCCGAATTTAGGATTCCACCACCTGCCGCTGCAATTTCCTCGTAGCTTTTGCCCTGTATTTTCATCGCAAATTCTTCTTCGCGCGAAGCTGCAAAAACAATATGGGTATGGCTATCGCACCAGGAAGGGAAAACGTAGCGGCCTTCTGCCGAGACTTGAGATGGGAGATTTGAGATTTGAGATGGAATTGAACTCATCTCGCCAAAATCTTTAATTAAACCATCTTCTATTAAAAGCCATGCGTTTTCAAGAACAGGCAGGTTACCGAGTTCGTTTCCACGGAGCACTAATTTATCTTTAGGATGCAGGCCTACGAGCCCTTTTATGTTTATGATTAGCATTTGCAGATGGTTAATTGTTCAAACTGTATAAATTGGTTAATCGAAAATTAGGGGCCAGTTAACCGATTTAAACAATTAACCAGTTAACCTTAAAACTACTCCACTTCCAGTAAAACCGGACAATGATCGGAATGTATAACATCGGGTAAAATCCTTACGTTTTTCAAACGGCTTTCCATTGGTTTGGTGGCCAGATGGTAATCGATACGCCAGCCCAGGTTCTTCCCTCTCGAACCTGCACGATAACTCCACCAGGTGTAATGATGTGGATCTTTATTAAAGTGACGGAAAGTATCGATGAAACCATTATCCAGGAATAACTGCATCCACTCCCGTTCTTCGGGCAAAAAACCGGATGAATTGGCATTCGATTTTGGGTTATGGATATCAATAGCGGTATGGCAGATGTTATAATCGCCACTTACGATCAAATTTGGAATCTCTTTACGTAATTCGCCAATATATCCGTCAAAAAACTTCATAAACTCGTACTTTTTAACCTGTCTTTCATCTCCGCTCGATCCGGATGGCATATATAAGCTCATTAACGAAAAATTATCAAAATCGGCCCTTAAAATCCGGCCTTCTTTATCTATCCATTCTTCACCGCAGCCAAATTCTACGTGGTTTGGTTTAATTTTGGTTAAAATCGCCACCCCGCTATACCCCTTCTTTTCTGCCGGAAACCAATAGTGGTGATAACCCAATTGCTCAATCAGCGCAATTATTTCTGGTATTTGAGCAGGCAATGCCTTTACTTCCTGCAAACAAACCATATCGGCATTTGTAGCCTGTAGCCAGCCAAAAAAGTTTTTGGTACTCGCCGCCCTGATCCCGTTTACATTATAGGAAATGATTTTCATCGGTTGAATATGTTTTTAATGGCGATGAAGCGATCATGATTTTATGCCCCGTTTAGCAGATAAATCATGATGGTTTCATTCAGTAGGTTTCAATTGTTGTGGGCGGTAAATTTAGAAATTAATTGAATAAATGCTTAGTAATTGAGAATTGCTTTCGTTAAATTTGTTTATGAGCATCGAAGAATTAAAAATAGAGATCGCAAAAAAGGTTTTCGAAACAGATGACGAGAATCTTTTGTCAGAGTTGGATATGCTTTTGAGTCATAGCGAACCAGTTGTTATGGAAGAACTTCCTAAACATGTTCAAGAGGGAATAAAAAGAGGCTTGCAACAGGCTAAAGAAGGGAAATTGATTCCTCACGATGAGGTGATGAAAAGACTTTCGGAAAGCTTGCCTTAAAAATTACGATCAGTATCCGTCACCCTGAATTTATTTCAGGGTCTATCGTGCAAAGATGCTGATCCCGAAGTTTCGGGACAGCATGACGATCGCATTTGTAAAAAGCAATTCATATAGATCTCTCGACTACGTTGCACTCCGCTCGAGATGACGCCCCTCTTTGAATTACAATATATCTAACCTTCCAACAACTGTTTCTCCAACTTCTTTGCTTCCCTCTTTTTCAAAACGGTAACTTCCATTTTTACATCCTGTTTTGGTCGGTTATTTTTATCGGTTTCCAACACGGCTATTTTATCAACCAAATCCAAACCCACCACAATTTCGCCATAAACCGTATAATTCCAGTCTAAATGAGGAGTACCTCCTATTGTTTTATATACTTCTCGCTGCCACTCAGGGATTTTAAATTTCAAGCGTTTTTCTTCCACAATGTTCAGTTGCTGATCGGTAAAAACCTTACCCTGCACTAAATAAAACTGGCTTCCGCTCGATGCTTTTGCAGGATTTACATCATCGCCTTCGCGTGCAGCAGCTAAAACACCTTTTTTATGGAACAAACTATCGTTAAATTCTGCCGGGATCGTATATTTTGGTCCGCCGTTACCCAACAATGAATCCGGCTTGGCATTTCTCGAATCCGGATCACCACCCTGGATCATAAAATCTTTGATCACCCGGTGGAATAAAAGATCGTTGTAATAGCCTTTTTTAACCAGTTTCAAAAAATTATCGCGGTGCAATGGTGTTTGATTGTAGAGTTTGATAATACATTCGCCGTATTCGGTTTTAATGCGCACATATTGATTTTTAGGCTTAGCAGCAAAGGCTGTAAGCACCGAAAAAGTGCAGAGGAACAATAATAATTTCTTCATTTAATTGCTGTTTGAGGCTAAAATAAGCTAAAAAATGAAATTCAATAAATAAATGCACGCATTATTCGATAATTTTTGCTTTACCTTTGTATTAATGAAGTTAAAACAAAAAATAGCACTTTCTTTGGCTGTATTTTATGCAGTTAGTGTTATGGGTTTGGCTTTAAGTCTCCATTTCTGTGGCGGCAAGCTGGAAAACATTAAACTTTTTAGCAACGAGGTTTCCTGCAAATTCTGCAAGGATATTCCTGCCGAAAAGAAAGACGACGGTTGCTGCAAAAACACTCAGGTAACGGTTAAGGTTAAAGATAGCCATCAGGCAGAGGCACAGTTACAGATGCCAAAGTTGTTTTCTATCCAGCTTTTTCTTCATCCACCGGTTTTAGAATTTCTAAGCAACATCAGTCCGGAGTTTTTTAGTGAAATTTCGAACAAAGCTCCGCCATTATCCTCGCGGGTTGCTTTACATATTTTCAATTGCATTTTTAGGAATTAGAATGCTTCGGTTTCCGTCATGCTGAACTTGTTTCAGCATCTATTTTGCCGTTAATCTCTATCTTTTGGTGAGATATGGCAGAAGCATTTTGTATTATTCTAATTTCAAAAATCATGAAAGCAATTAAAATATTCAGCATTATTATGCTATTTATCGCCGTTAATGTTTCGGCACAACAAATATCAACTGCAGATTTACAGGTAACAGGCTTAACCTGTTCTATGTGCTCAAACGCCACGCAAAAATCATTAGAAACCTTAAATTTCATCAGCAGTGTAAAACCAGATCTGAACAAAAACATCTTTGTTTTAACCTTTAAAAAAGATGCAAACATCAACCTCGATCAGGTACGCAAAAAAGTACAGGATGCGGGTTTTTCGGTTGGCGGCTTAACTGCAAACTTTAATTTTAACGATGTAAAGGTAGATGATAAAGGTCAGGCTGTAGTTGATGGCAATGTATACCGTTTTGTTAATGTTAAAGGTAAAACCCTTAGCGGTACAATAAAAGCCAGCGTGGTAGATAAAGATTTTATTTCAGGCTCAGCGTTTAAAAAACAGGCTGCTACTGCTAATTCTGATGCTTATGCAAGCGGTACAGGTATAGTTAACGGAAAAAAAACACGCATTTATCATTTAGTTCTTTCTTAGTATGAAGCGGATATTCGTACTGGCATTGATGTTTATTGGTGCCTATACCAGTGTTTCGGCACAAGAACTATATGTATTTACTGAACCAGCGAGCAACATGCCCACCAAATCAATAGGCGTTAGGATTACGAACGAGGGAATGTTCAATTATCCGGGTTATGTAAGTCGGACCATTCCGGAAGTGATGATCGGGTTTAATAAAAACCTGATGATGCATGCGCAGGGTTTCCTTTCTGACATGGATGGAAAATACCGTTTAGAGGGCGGAAGTTTATATGCGAAGTACCGTTTTTTATCGCTTGACGAAGCACATAGTCATTTCAGGGCATCAGCCTTTGGAAGGATAAGTACCAGCAGACGACCAACTTACACAAGGGATATTAATCTTGAAGGCGACAATAGCGGTATACAGGGCGGATTGATTTTTACGCAGCTGCTGCATAAACTGGCGTTATCATCAACCCTCGGTTATGCCCATGCTTTCGAAAACAGCGACAGACAGCTTTTAGGCATGCCGCAACCGAAAAATATGCTATCATACAGTTTATCATCGGGTTATCTGGTTTTACCTGTGGTTTATAAGGATTACAAACAGCCCAACTTTAATGTATATTTAGAGCTATTGGGCAAAACCGATCCAAGCAGCGGTCAATCTTACCTGGATATCGCTCCCGCCTTGCAGATGATCCTGAACAGTACAACCCGCATCGATTTTGGTTACCGCTTTCAGGCAGCTGGAAATATGGACAACCGGTATACCAAAAACATGTACCTGCTTAGGGCAGAATTTAATTTTTTTAACGTTTTAAAATAGAATACAATCACATGAAAAAAATATTAGGATTAGTTGCCATCATGACGATCGCAACCACAGCATTCACTTATGCACAGAGTAAAACAGATGTAGCCTTAAATCAGGTATTAACGGCATACTACGATGTAAAAAATGCATTGGCAACTGATAAAAAAGACCTTGCTATTGAAAAAGTTAAAGTTTTATCGGCTAAAGTAAATGCAGTTAACCACAAGGATCTGCCAGCAGATCAGCATAAAGTGTTTATGGAACAGGCGGCCATTATTAAAAGTAAATCGGCACAGCTTGCAGGCTCAAACGATATCAAAACACAAAGAAAGGCTTTTGAAGGGATTTCTTATGCCATGATCAAAACTTTGAAAGGTTTGAAATTTAACAGCCAAACCGTTTATGTTCAGCATTGCCCTATGGCGAAGGCGAGCTGGTTAAATGAAAAAGAAAACATCGAAAATCCATATTATGGAAGTATGATGTTCGATTGTGGCGATGTTTCTGAAACCATAAAATCAAACTAATGGAACTGCATATCAAAAATATGGTATGCAACCGTTGTAAAATGGTGGTTAAGGCCGAGCTCGAGAAACTTGGCTTTAAACCATTATTGGTTGAACTCGGCGAGGTTACCCTGGCCGAAAATATCACTCCTGAAGATAAAATCAGAGTATCTGAACGTCTTACCCACTTTGGGTTCGAATTATTGGAAGATAAGAAAACCCAGGTTTCGGAACAGATAAAAACGACCATCATCAACTTGGTACATTACGCGAACGAACCATTAAAAATCAATCTCTCTGCCTATTTAAGCGATCAGTTGAACCAGGAATACACCAGTTTAAGCGGCATATTTTCAGAAATGGAGAACCAAACCATTGAAAAGTATTTTATTGCGCAAAAAATAGAAAAGGCAAAAGAAATGCTTACCTACGGTGAACTTACACTGAGTGAAATTGCCTATACGCTTAACTATAGTAGCGTGGCACATTTATCAACACAATTTAAAAAAGTAACTGGTATTACACCTTCGGTTTATAAAGCTGCTTCGGCCGATAGCCGGAAAACACTGGATGAGGTTTGAGAGGATGTATAATGGAAGAGGTAAGATGGAGGATGGCTTTGCGAGATTTAGAGCTGATGGTTATATAGATCATGGTTGATGGCCAAAATGCCCAGGGCTAGTTGTCCATGAACCATCAGACCATCAACGATGAAGCATTTGACTATGAACCATAAAACCATGAACTATTGACCATATGTTGGCAGTTTTCAGTTAACAATGTAGCAATTCAACAATCCCAGCAATTTGTACAGTTAACCGATTAACCCCGAAGCAATTTCTTACCATACGTCAATACTCATTGCCTGATACCCAACTACCTTTGTACCTAAAATAAAATCACCAGGTATGAAAAAATTATTCTTATTTCTGATCGCTACCTCAATAAGTGTGGCATCATTTGCACAAACAAGCTGGAAAATTGATCCGATGCACTCGTTTGTAAACTTTTCGGTTAAACACATGGGCATTTCTTTTGTTGATGGCTCATTTAAAAAATTCGAAGGAACAGTTACAGCTGCTAAACCAGATTTAACTGATGCTAAAATCGCCTTTACTGTTGATGTAAACAGCATTACTACAGGTGTTGATATGAGAGATGGTCACTTAAAAACCGACGATTTTTTTAATGCAGAAAAATTCCCGACCATGAAATTCGAAAGTACTTCTTTCAAAAAATTAAGCGGCAACAATTACGAATTAAGTGGTAAATTAACCATCCGCGACGTAACCAAAGATGTAAAATTTGCTGTTGTTTATGGCGGTACCGCTAAAGATCAGCAAGGAAATACCAAAGCTGGTTTTGGCGCAACAACAACCATTAACCGTTTAGATTATAACATTAAATATGATCCAACCGGAGCAGGTGTAGCAAAAGATGTTGCCATTAAATTGAACCTGGAGTTTGTTCAGGCAAAATAAAAAGACCCGATCGTCATTTATCAATTTTGATGATCTAGTAAAAATTTTTAATTAATTCTGTCACATTGAGCTTGTCGAAATGCATATAGGTGCTTCGACAGGCTCAGCATGACAAAACCGATATTATGTCTGCACTATCTCAATTCAGAAGTTTTACTCAACGTTTGCCACAAACGGATTTAATGCCAACCCTGTTTATTGGTCATGGCTCCCCGATGAATGGTATCGAAAATAACGAGTTTAGTCAGAGTTGGGCAGATCTGGCCAAGAATATTCCTGTTCCGAAAGCCGTTTTAGTGGTATCTGCACATTGGTATACCCATGGTACTTTTGTTACCGCGATGGATTTCCCCTCCACTATCCATGACTTTGGCGGTTTTCCGAAAGCACTTTTTGATGTTCAATACCCTGCGCCCGGCGATCCGGCTTTGGCGGCAGAAATACCTGGTTTAATTCAGTATACACCCGTTGGCCTCGACCATGATTGGGGCTTAGACCATGGTACCTGGACGATAGTAAGGCACATGTACCCCGATGCTAACATTCCTGTGTTACAGTTGAGCATCGATTATACCAAATCACCAGAGCACCATTACGAAATTGCCAAAGAAATTTATGCCCTCCGCAAAAAAGGGATATTGGTTATCGGCAGTGGCAATATGGTGCATAACCTCCGCATGTTAAGCTGGGAAATGATTAATGGCGGTGGCTACGATTGGGCACTTGAAATGAACGATAAGTTTAAAAGTTTAATTGCAAACGGCGATCATCAGCCTTTGATCAATTACCGTAATCTAGGCACCGATGCGATGCTGGCCATTCCTACCCCAGAGCATTATTTACCGCTTATTTATACCCTTGGATTGAAAAATGATAAGGAAGAGATTTCGTTTTTTAATGATAAAGCCGTTGGCGGTTCGTTAACCATGACTTCTGTTTCGGTGGGGTAAAAGCTTCTGAGGCACCATCTTTAACTCGCGAAAACCTCCTCTCCAAAGGCAAAGATTCTTCACTGCGTTCAGAATGACAATATCCTGTGGAACTACAGAACCTATAATTCTATAAAACTTTATGATTATTCTGTAACGCTTATGGCCCCTTAAGTTGGTAAATTTGCTTAAAAGAATTTCATCATGACACATACTTATCAACTCACAGGCATGACCTGTGGCGGTTGCGAAAATAAAGTAAAAAACAACCTCCTCATTTTACCGGATGTAACTTCGGTAGAAGTTTCGAAAGACACCAACTCTGCTACCATCAGCATGGAAAAACATATTGGCCTGGATGCTCTGCAACAAGCTTTGGGCGGAGCCGATAGTAAATACCAGATTTCGGCCGCACACCATAGCGAAGCAATAGAAGAAGCTAAATCGTGGGCAGAAACCTACAAACCCATTTTATTGATCTTCGGATACGTTACTGCAATATCATTCGTGGTTTCATGGCAAGATAATGCCATTAATTTTATGGTGTTCATGAGGATTTTCATGTCGGGCTTTTTCCTGGCTTTTTCTTTCTTTAAAATGCTCAACTTAAAAGCTTTTGCCGAAAGTTATGCGATGTACGATATTGTAGCTAAAAAGTTTAGCCCATGGGGTTATATCTACGCTTTTATCGAATTGGGCCTCGGTTTATCTTTTGCCCTAAACCTATCCCCTGTTATTGTAAACTGGGTTACCCTGATTGTAATGACAGTAAGTATCCTTGGTGTTTTAGAAAGCGTTTTAAACAAAAAGAAAATTCAGTGTGCCTGTTTGGGTGCCGTTTTTAACCTGCCCATGAGTACCGTAACCATTGTTGAAGATGCGATTATGATTGCCATGAGCGCGGCGATGTTGGTTTTGATGTAGGTTAGATCCTTTTTTTACCACAATCGTCACCCTGAATTTATTTCAGGGTCTTTCATGCTAAAAAGATGCTGACCACGATGTAAAATCGTGACAGCATGACGAATCATTTACTGCCGCTTATACCTAAACTCCGATTTTCGGCTTTTGCCATTCAGCTCGCCTTCAATCCAGGCGAGCATTTCATTTTTACCCAGGTTTTGATAAACGATTCTCTGCGGAAAATCGTGTGCCGCATTTTCGAAAATGTAAATCTGATTTTTTGTCGAAATCAGCTTGAAACAAACTTCTTTGCCATCGTTCTGGTTAGGCACGGTTGAACAATAGAAAGTATCCTTTCCTACTTTTCTAATCTCTAAGGTTTCAGTAAGTATGCTATCACCTTTTGTATTGATGCGGTAGCTTTTACCTTTTAGTATTTTATCGGCATTACTGCTCCATTGCTCCACAATTTTACCCTTGGGTGTTTGCATTTCCCAGGAACCTAATACAAATTGAAAGGTTTTTGATTCACCTTTTTGTGCTTTAACATTGCTATACAAGCCAACAAGCAATAAGATCACGATAAATAAATAGATTCTTTTCATTTTGTTATGGTATTGGTAATATGTGCTAAATGGTGTTTGCCGTGCCAGGCGTACATGCCCAGCATATTGGCTAAAGTGAGTTCCTGATGATGCGCCGGATGGATATATTTTCTTTGGTAATCTTCAATTTTTAATGTTTTTAAAAAAGCAGCCCAACGTTGATGTAAAGCGGTTAATAAATCAAGAGATAGTTTGATATCTCCGTTTTTGGCTTCTCCGGTTTCGGCCCAACGCTCTTCGTAATATGGTCTGATTACAGGTATATCTTCAGTAATAGCCTGTTTAAAACGGATATAAGCGTTCATATGGCTGTCAGGTACATGGTGAACAACCTGTCTCAAGGTCCAGCCTCCCGGGCGATACGATTGATTTAACTCCTCATCAGTTAAATTTTCGGTAGCGCTTTTAAGCTGCTCGGGCAAAGCTTCAATTTCAGAAATCCAGGTATCAACCTGTTTTTGATCAAAAACCTCCGGCATTACAAACTGACCGATAGGGTATTTAAGCTTTTCCATATCCATTAACTAATCTTTAATACACCTTACCGAATAACCGAAATTTTTGACGTTTTCGCCTATTTCGATGTAACCTTTAACATATAAATTATAATTCCAAGCCGTTCCCGAAGATTTAGCCGTTGCAGTCCACCAGTTTGCGTCGTAATAAATGCTATCATATATTCCATCACCATTTCTTTTCCCGCCAGGCAAACCAGTAAAACTTGTAATATTTGAAGCACCGGTGTCACTTATCCAGTGCTCCGTGCCCTTTTCTTGAATTTTCCCACCGCTATAACGGTCACCTCCAATATAATTATATAAAATAGTCCATTCAGTACTGGTTGGAACATGCCAGCCTTGCGGAGCAAGTTGACGGGTATTATTTACGGCATGCCAATTATATAAATAACCATATAATTTACTAATATCTAAATTATTATTATAGCTACAATAAGCACCGTTAGATTGTACTCCCCAATCAGAATTGCCTGTTACATTTGGTATTGGAGTTCCATCCCTGTAATGTGTTGTCCGTAAGTTTTCCATCATCCACGTCTGACTTCCTATTTTTACTGTTTTATAAACATTCCCATCTACATCAGTCAATGTTTCGGCCACTACCCCGTCGGTAACAACCAGGTTGGCCGATATACTACGTGCATCGTAAATTCCCGATTGTGCCTGATACGCGGTGATGATCGCTTTTCCAGAACTTTTAATCGTTACCAGATTTCCTGTAATAATGGCAACGGCAGTATTATCACTCTTAAAAGTAATTTCTCCATTACTGTTACTTTTAGGCGGCGCTAAAATAAATGGCGGATCATTTAGTTTTTTTTCGGGCACTACAAAATCTGTAAGCAATGGTACAATACGTGGTGAGATTACTAAGGTTGCAGTGATAGAGTCTTTGCCGAAACCTTCCGTTTGTTCTTGTATTGCAGTTATAATACATGTCCCGCTTTTCTTTATGGTAACAAGACTGGCCTGGATAGTAATCAACGAAGTATCGCTTGTTTTAAAAGAGAAAGCTCCACTACTTTTACTTTTCGGGTTAACAAGCGTGAAAGAAGGTTGTCCAAGGGTCACAGCATTCAGCGTGAAACCGGAAAGTTCCGGTGATTGAACCGAAGTTTTTTCCTTTTGACAAGCGATTAAGCAAATCAAAAGAAAAACTGAAATATACGAGCGTTTTTTCATGATTTAATTTAAATGTAAAGATCTATAATTAAGCAAGATAATCAAACCCCTTATAATAATTTCTTCAACCACTTTAACAAACCCGTTTTTTTGCCATAAGGAGGATAAATCATGCTGGTTAAGCCAAGCTTCGACTGGAAAACAACTGCTCTTTCGTGCGAAAAGGTTTTAAAACCAAAAATACCATGGCAACTTCCCATTCCACTACTATTTACACCTCCAAAAGGTAAATTGGGATTACTAATATGTACGAGAACATCATTTACACACGTTCCGCCGGCGCTCGTTTCTTTGATAATTTTATGTTGATTCTGTTTATTATCCGAAAAAATATAGAGTGCCAACGGTTTATTTTTGCTGTTCACCAAATCAATGGCCTCCTGCAGGTTTTTAAAGGTTATTACAGGCAAAATTGGTCCGAATATTTCTTCCTGCATAATGGCACTGCTTTCTTTTACCGCTGTTAAAAGCGTTGGCATAATGGTTAAACTTTGTTCGTCTGTTCTGCCACCAAAAGCCAGAACCGCTCCATCGGCAATTGCATCATCCTTTAGTTTGTTGATGCGTTTAAACTGCTTTTCGTTAATAATTTTAGCATAATCGTTTATATCGATTTCGGCACCTTCGAAAAATAATTTTTTAACCGCAGCTTTATAATGCTCAATAAAATCATTTAACCTGTTTTCTTCGATCAACACATAATCCGGTGCAATACAGGTTTGTCCGGCATTAACCAATTTGCCCCAGGCGATTTTTTCAGCTGCTTTTTTAATGTCCCTAGCTCCGGCTACAATTGCCGGCGATTTCCCTCCAAGCTCTAAAGTAACTGAGGTGAGATTTTTCGCCGCAGCCTCCATTACTATTTTGCCGATCGCGGTGCTTCCTGTAAAAAAGATATGATCGAATGGGAGTTTCAATAGTTCGGTAGAAACACCGGGGTCGCCTTCGAAACAGGCAATTTCTTTCGGATCAAAAGTTTCTGCAATCAATCTGCTGATTACGCCCGCAGTTGCTTCGCTCAACTCTGAGGGTTTGAGGATAGCACAATTGCCGGCAGCTATTGCCGAAACCAACGGACTCATCATCAACTGTAAGGGGTAATTCCATGGAGCAATAATCAAACAAACGCCTTTAGGTTCATGATATATTTTATTGCGGGCAAACAGATTACTCATCGTTCTCACTGCAGATTTAGGCTTCATCCAACCTTTCAGTTTTTTAATGGCATGATCTATTTCGGCATAGGTAAAATAGAGTTCGGTTACCGCCGTTTCGAATGGATTTTTACGCAGGTCTTTTTCCAAAGCCTCAAATATTTCCTCTTCTAGATTTTCTAAAGCCTGTTTCAGTAATTTTAATTTGCCAATACGCGTTTTAGCATCTGTTTTACGTAAACTGAATTTGTGCTTTTGCTGCAAATCGAAAACCGGTTTGATCTCTTGTTCCATAATTGCCTAACAGTTTGTTTTTGACCTACGGTCGATTTCCTGAAATTACAGGTTAAATTTAGTTAAAATGCATGCGTTTCATTAAAGTTTCATTCATTTAAAGCATATTGCAGCAAATTTTAATAATCAAAGATGAAAAGATTGTTTTTTGTTTTCGCATTCATAATTCCCTTGTTTATCCATGCCCAAACCTTAAAAACAGATGTGCTGGTTATTGGTAGCGGCGACGCTGCTTATGCGGCTTCTTTTCAATCCTTTAAATCGGGGGTAAAAACCATTCTCCTTAATCAAAAAGAACAACTGGATTTAAATAAAATAGCCGCCACCAACAAGGCTTTTTACCAGGGCTTTTTAAAGCGCGAAACCGAAAATGCAAAAAGCTTAGAAACTCCAAAGCCTAAACCCGATAAAAAAAACAAGCCAAAAGTAGTTTTGACAGATAGCACATTGCTTTTAAATGTGATCAATAATACATCATATACCGAAATAAAACGATCTGGAAGTGGTTGGGAAGTAAAATTGACTAAAGACAAAAGCATTAAAGCAAAAATCCTTGTGCTGGCAGATAACCCGGATAAGCTTATCGCTTCATTAAAAATTACATCTTTAAATCCGGCTTCTTCAAGTCCATTAAACTATAGCGAAAATACTTACCGCACCACGGTGGCCAATATTGCTTCAACAGGTGCCAACTTTTCATCACTCTACAACTTGCTGATCCCCAATCAGGAAAACCTGCTTTACATTCCTGCCGATCAGTTTGAGCTTGGGCCAGCAGCCGGAGCAACCGCAGCTTATGCTGCCTTTTACGACACTAAAACCAGTTTATCAAATTTAAAAAGGATTCAGGGCGAATTATTAAGTTACAAACATGCTTTAATGCCCTTTGACGATGTAAAACTTACCGATTCCAATTGGCTCGCCATCCAAAAAGTTGGTATAACCGGAATTATCAAGGCTGAAATTAAGCAGAACAAAGCTTATTTTAACCCCGAAAAAGAGGTTACTTATAACGAAATTAAAGAACCTATCAAAGAATATTATTATAAAGCACAGATCTGGTTCGACGATCATCAAAATATCCCCATTAACTTAGAAAATGCCATTTCGCTCGTGTGTTATGTGGGCAATAAATCAGTGGAGGCAACAAAAGCAGAACTTCAGAAAAAATGGAGCAAAAATCATAGGTTCAGCTCCAAATACGATCTTAAAAAAGTGCTTAGCAGACGAGAATTTTCGGTCATCATCAACGAGTACCTTAAACCTTTCGATGACGTGAATGTAGATAAAACCGGTAGAGTGATCCGCTAACCTCACCCTATCAAGGTCGGTACGCCTAATTCTGCCTTTTAAAGGAGTGGGAGCGCACAGCCTCTGCAATTGGCACTACCTTTTGCAGGGTGAGGTGTTGTAACATTTCCATTTCCTTCTAAAATTAGTTTGTGCTTTACCTAAATTGCATCCAAACCTAAAATTCATGAAGAAATATTTACTTTTCCTTTTGCTTTGCACGGGAGAATATGCCTTTGCACAGCAATTGGCTCCCTTAACCGTTGAAAAAATTATGCGCGACCCCAAATGGATGGGTATTGCACCAACAAATTTCCGGTGGACAGCAGATAGCAAAACCTTATATTTTAACTGGAACCCCGAAAATAAAGCCAAAGAAGAATTGTTCAAGGTTTCGGCAAATGCTTCTAAACCTGTTAAAGCTGCAGAAAAGGAAGATGAGAAATTACTGAGCCTAAATTATACCTACAATGCCGACCATAGCTTGGGTTTGGTAGAAAAAAGTGGTGATATTTATCTGCAGAATTTCAAAACGAATAAAGAAACGCGCCTGACAAACACGTTGGAAAGAGAAAACAGTCCGGTTTTTTTAACCAATGGAAACGTTGTTTACCAATTGGGCGATAATCTTTTCGAAGTTGATCTTAAATCAGCAGAAACCAAACAACTTACCAATTTTGTTAAAGGTAAAAAAGCCGGAAGAGCAGACGGTAAACCGGCCACCGAGCAGGATAAATGGCTAAAAGCCCAGCAAACCGAACTATTCGACATTATTAAAAAGCGGAATGCAGAAGCTAAAAACGGTTCGCGTGGTGGCAGGGGGCGTTTCGGTGCAGGCGCTGCAGATACAAAAACGCTGAAAGAACTTTTTACAGAAGATAAGTTTTTAAACAGTGTTGTTATTAGTCCAGATGGACATTTTATTACCTATAAATTAACTACTCCAGCGCAAAACAACCATAATACCATTGTACCGAATTATATTACCTCATCGGGTTATACCGAAGATATCCCTGGAAGGACAAAGGTTGGCGAAAATGAAAATACCTCGCAGGGCTTTATTTACGATACTCAACGCGATACCCTTTACGCCATTCAAACTTCTACCATTCCGGGCATAAAGGATCTTCCTGATTACCTGAAAGATTACCCTAAAGAACTGGATACCTTAAAAAAGAAAAATGCCGACAGGCCTGTAAATTTCTTTGGCCCCATTTGGAATGATAATGGCACTACTGCGGTAGTTGTGGCCACTTCTACAGACAACAAAGACCGCTGGATTTTGAAACTGGATGCCTCGACGGGAAAATTTTCATTGATCGATCGTCAGCGGGATGAAGCCTGGATCGGCGGCCCGGGCATTAGCGGTTTTTACCAGGGCAGTACTGGCTGGATAGATAATAATCGTTTTTATTATCAAAGCGAGGCTACGGGTTATTCGCACCTTTATGTTGCAAATGTAAACACGGGCGATAAAAAGCAGCTTACTTCTGGCAAATGGGAAGTGCAAACAGTACAGTTATCGAAAGATAGAAGTACTTTTTATATCAAGGCAAATAAAGAGCATCCGGGGATTACCAATCTTTTTAAAATAAGTGTAAATGGCGGAGACCTTTCCCAAATTACCACCATGAAAGGTTTAAACGACATTACCCTCTCTCTCGACGAGAAGTCTATTGCCATCAATTATTCTTACATGGATAAACCTGGCGAGTTATATCTTCAGCCAAATAAAGCCGGCGCAAAGGCTGTACAGGTTACGCAGTCAACCTCTGCAGAGTTTAATTCTTACAAATGGCGACAACCGGATATGGTTACCTTTAAAAACCGTTATGGGGCCGATGTGTATGCAAGGGTTTATAAAACGGATAATCCGCATCCGAACCATCCTGCTGTAGTTTTTGTGCATGGTGCAGGCTATTTACAGAATGTACATTTTGGCTGGAGCACCTATTTCCGTGAGTTTATGTTCAATAACCTGCTTGCCGATAATGGCTACACGGTAATCGACATCGATTATACCGGAAGTTCTGGTTATGGCCGCGATCACCGTACGGGCATTTACCGCCACATGGGTGGAAAAGATTTAACCGATCAGGCCGATGGCGTTAAGTTTTTGGTAGAAAAATATGGCGTTAACCCAAAACATGTGGGTTTATATGGTGGCTCATACGGTGGCTTTATCACACTAATGGCCATGTTTAACGAATCGGACGTGTTTACCAGTGGTGCCGCATTACGCTCGGTTACCGATTGGGCGCATTACAATCATGGTTACACTTCCAATATTTTAAACGAACCTTATAACGACCCCATTGCCTATAAAAGAAGTTCGCCCATCTATTTTGCCGATAAATTAAAAGGCAACCTGTTAATGGCGCACGGAATGGTTGATGTAAATGTGCATTTCCAGGATATTGTACGCATTACACAGCGTTTTATCGAGTTGGGTAAAAACAATTGGGAACTTGCCGTTTATCCGGTAGAAGATCATGGTTTTGTTGAGCCAAGCAGCTGGACGGATGAGTATAAAAGGATATTTAAATTGTATGAGAATACGTTGAAGAATTAGTTTTTAATAAGATCCGTCATCTCCTTTGGTTTATC
>NZ_DJDT01000092.1 GCF_002432345.1 Pedobacter sp. UBA5917 | reverse complement strand
CTTCGGCGGCGGTGGCCGCCAGATGCAACGTCAGCCAAGGGCAGCTTCAGGTTCTGGTGTAATTATCAGTCAGGATGGTTATATCGTTACCAATAACCACGTGGTAGAAAATGCAGAGAAGGTAGAGGTGGTGTTAACCGACAGACGTAAAGTGGAAGCAAAAGTAATCGGCCGCGACCCGAATACAGATTTAGCTTTAATTAAAGTAAATGCAACTGGTTTGCCGGTTGTAAAAATGGGTAACTCAGATAATGTTCAGGTAGGAGAGTGGGTTTTGGCTGTTGGTTTCCCTTTAGATTTAAATACAACTGTAACTGCTGGTATTGTTAGTGCGAAAAACCGTAGTATCGGTATTATCGGTCGCGAGCAACAGGGCAACGAGATTACCGAAGAAGAATACCGCGAATACCAGCGTACCGGTAAAAGACCAGATCGTCCGGCAAATACCAGTATCGAATCGTTCATCCAAACCGATGCTGCTATTAACCCGGGTAACAGCGGTGGTGCATTGGTAAATGCAAATGGCGAACTGGTTGGTATCAACTCTGCAATTGCTTCGCAAAGCGGTTATAACCAGGGTTATGGATTTGCGATCCCAGTTAACCTTGCCCGTAAAATTGTTGACGATTTTATGAAATATGGTTCGGTTAAACGTGGTTACATTGGTGTTAATTTTGTGCCTTTAAGTGGTGAAGAAAAACCAGAGGGTATTAAAACCAACGAAATCAGTGGTTTATATGTAAACGACGTTGTTGCGGGTGGCGGTGCTGCTGCTGCAGGTATCAAATCGGGCGATGTAATTAAAAAAGTTGATGGCGTAGTCATTAATGATTCACCTGATCTTCAGGAAAGGGTAGGCCGTTTAAACCCGGGCGATAAAGTTAAATTGACCGTATTGCGCGATGGTGCTTTAAAAGATTATACCGTTACCCTTAAAGGCGAGGCAAGTGTTGGTTTAACTGCTAATAACAATGCCGCTAAAAGTGTTGAAGTAAGTAAATTGGGTGCAACTTTTGCTCCGGCCAGCCAGGCACAAAAATCGAAATATGGCATTAACAGTGGCGTTGTGGTAACTTCGGTAACCACCGGAAAAGCTTTCGATAACATTGGTGTAGAAAAAGGTTTAATTATCACCAAAGTAAACGGACAACCGGTAAATTCTGTGGCTGATGTTCAAAAAGCATTACCATTAGGCAGAAACAACATGGTGAGTATTTCTGGTGTTGGTGCGCAAGGCTCGTATAACTACAGTTTCCCTGCACAGTAATTAATTGGAATAAATATTTTAGGAAAGCCTCCCGATTTTACATCGGGAGGCTTTCTTTTTTTAATCCTGATTAATCGGTTCGTGGTTCGCATGACAAGCTTCTGCGCATTCCTCGCAGGCCACAGCACATTGTCTGCAATGCTCATGATCGTGTTTGCCACATTCTGCTGCACAAAGCCTGCATATTTCTTCACAGAGCAATAAATATTGGCGTGCAATAACAGAATCGCGCTGCAACAACCTCGCTGCCTGGGTACAAATATCCGCACAATCCCTGTCGAGTTTAATGCAATCGATCATCATATTAATATCTTCCTCTTTTAAGCATGATGACGCACAATGTTCGCATGCTAAAGCACAATCTAATAAGGCCTGTATCAAGCCATGGTTGTTTCTCGTTTCCATATCATTAAAGATTTTGGTTATAAATGTTTTGTATATAAATAACCTGCCGGCCATTAAACTGTTTTTAAAAAAATGAACGTCATGGTTTGTGTCCCCACAAAACCATCGCAAGATGTTTTTGGCCACGGATTAACACGGAGATTTTTTATCGTTCGTCATCCTTTTAGATAGCTATCGGATATAAGGAAGGATCTTTAATTTAATATGTTATTAATAGAAATCAGGTTGTTAGATAGATCCTGAAATAAATTCAGGATGACGACCGCCGGGGAGGGTGATTGCCTGTTAATAACGGGATATGAGCCCAACACAATGTTCTCTGTGCCTCCACTTTGTGGACTCAGTGGTTAAAATGATGGAAAATGTAAAATGGATGATGGAATCTGCCACATACCTAGCTTCGCGCCCTCCTTGTCACCCTGAGCGTAGTCGAAGGGTTTCTCCGTAAACTTTACGGTTAAAGGTTAAAACTTGACTTCTTTGGTCTAATAACAAACCGAATTGTTAAAAATCCTTAAATCGGTGTTACCCAGCGCTGTTTTTTATACGCAAAGTAATATTCATCCGTTTTTCATAATCAAGAATTAGTTTCGCCATTTACCGATTGATAATCAGTGTTTACCGATACTTTATAAATTAATTTTTTTTATTGTTCCATATTTGAATCAGCAACAAAACCGAATATTATGGCTCTAGCTCACATCAACCTTAGCGTAAAACAATATTTCAATTTCATGTGCAGAACCGATTTTGAAAGACGGATATTCCACGATACCTACAAAGAATTTCAAAAAAAATCTAAAATATACAGTTTAGGTCAGCACCTCCATACCTTTTCGCAAATGCAACAGGCCAATGGAAAAGCCAATGCTTTACACCAGAAATTACAATATGCAGTAATGAACAATATCACTGCGCTGGAAAATAAAATGCCGGTATTAAACGATCTCGAAGATCGCCCGATGCTTTTTGATTGGGCCGAATTGAACATCTGTGATTCCGATCTGCTGAATAAAGCTGCGCACGTTGTTTCGATTACCTACACCAGCCCAAAATTGATCCTGCACGAAATCATTGGCGATTTATTGATTTTAAGCTATAGTGGTAATGAAGAGGAAACTTTAATGATTAAAATTACCGAAAACCTAATGGTAAATTATCAACAGCACGAAAGCCTGGTTTATAGCTAAATTTAGCCTCCGTTTTTGATCAGATAGCCAGAAAAAATATCATTAATTTGTAGCATGCAACAATTTAAAACCCCAACTTTCATTATACATGTGGCTGGTTGGCTTTTGTTCCTCACTTTTCCGCTATTGTTTATCAATAACGAACAATCAGGGCAAAGTAGTTTTTTATTGCTTGCATCGCCTTATTACTGGCTTTTCTGCGGCACTTACATGCTCATGTTTTACTTTAATGCGCTGGTTTTGGTGCCGCGACTGATGTTTAAAAAAAGGTATGTCATCTACATCGCTGCAGTGCTGTTACTTTTCAGTTTTGTGTATTATGCACAACCTTATGATAATTTACTGGGCCATAACAAAAGTGTAATGGCTGCCTTAAATGGCCCGCCAAATAAACAGCCGAAAGGTTTAAACCAATCGCTGCAACCGGGAAAAGATCCTGATGTTGGACCTAATGTAGAAATGCCTTTCGGCCCGCTGCCAAATGAAGATTTAAGGATGCAGGATCCGAATTTAAAAAAGCCCGATGGGATTTTGGATCTGCACCAGCCCATGAATATCGATGTGATCAGTCTTTTTATTTTTTTTATGATTATGGGTTTGAGTATTGCCACCAGCACTGTACAGCGCTGGCAAACGGCCGAATCGAAAGTGGTAAAGGCTGAGGCCGAAAAAGCAACTGCCGAACTTTCTTTCCTAAAAGCGCAAATCAATCCCCATTTTTTGTTTAATACCCTGAATAATATTTACACCCAATCTATTATTAATAGCAAGCATACCTCAGAAAGTATCATGAAACTTTCAAACATTATGCGCTATGTTACGGACGATGTAACGCAGGATTTTGTGATGCTGAAAGATGAAATTGATTGCGTACGCGATTATATCGAACTGCAAAGGTTAAGGCTGGGTGCCGATGCCGAAATCAACTTTAATGTGCAGGGGAAACCCGATGGAAAAAAAATTGCACCATTAATTTTCATGACATTCATCGAAAATGCCTTTAAATATGGTGTAACCAAAAAAGAAAAAACAGTAATCAACATCAATTTGAGTATTGATGCCGAGCGGATTGATTTTTCGTGCCAGAATAAAATTTATAACCATAAGTCTAATCTGGAGCGCTCGGGAATTGGAATTGCGAATACCCGCCAAAGGTTATCGCATCTTTATCCTCAACAGCACCACCTGGATATTGTGAATACCGACGGTATGTTTGCCGTTAAACTTTGTGTAGATTGCTAAATTAACAGATTGATATGGCCTTAAAATGTGTAGCTATTGATGATGAGCCATTAGCACTCGAACTCATCAAAACATATGTATCCCGTTTCCCTGATCTTCAATTGGTACAGGTTTTTGAAGATGCACTTTCGGGTGCCGAATACCTGAAACAAACGCCTGTCGACCTGCTTTTTGTAGATGTTAACATGCCCGATATTACCGGTGTAGAATTGGTGCGGAGCCTCGTAAACTCACCGATGATTATTTTTACCACGGCTTACCGCAATTATGCTTTCGAAAGTTATGAGCTTCAGGCCATTGATTACCTGCTGAAGCCGATAGATTTTAACCGTTTTACCGCTGCCGTAGAAAAAGCTGTCGATTATTATAAATACAAAAATGCCACCCAGGAAAATACCAACGACGAAAGTATTTATGTGTATTCGGAGTACAAAATGATCAAAATATTGCTCCGTGATATCGAATATATCGAAAGTATGGGCGATTACCTCAAAATTTACCTCAGTAACAGCGAAAAACCGATTCTGACCTTAATGACCATGAAAAAAGTTCTGGAAAAATTGCCCGAAGATCAGTTTGCGCGTATACACCGGAGTTTTATTGCAGCCCTGGCCAAAATAAAATCGATACACAACAGAAAGGTCAACCTGAACAATGCCGAACTGCCTGTAGGTGATGCTTATAGTGGTTTCATTAATCAACAAAAAGGAATATGAAGTTAAAAGCGAATATTGCCACCAGCGAAAACGGATTTATTTTCAATCCTGCCACAGGTGATTCATTTACCAGTAATGCCATTGCTGCCGAAATTCTGGGTTACATGAAATCAGGGGAAAGCGAAATGGAGATCAAAAAGAAAATATTGGAACATTACGATGTAGAATTGAACCAGCTGGAGAGAGATTGGGATGATTATATGTTGCAGTTAAAGGAAGCGAATCTGTTAGATTTGTAACCGAAAAAATAAAAACTAATCATGTACGTTTCTCCCAATCTAAATAAAAGCGAAAACCTGACCATTGCGGTTACAGGTTTAAATGCAAATGATAATCCGGGCCCTGGGCTGGCGGTGATACGTGCATTGCGTGCCGGTTTTGGAGAAAATCTACGGATAATCGGTTTAGCTTACGAAACTTTGGAGCCGGCAATTTATTTAAGAGATCAGGTAGATAAAACCTATCGGATACCTTATCCAACCGCCGGAACCGACGCTTTAAGAGAACGTATAAAACAGATTCAGGAGATCGAAAAGATTGACGTGCTGATCCCGAATTTCGATGCCGAACTTTATAATTTTATAAAAATAGAACCTGATTTACTGCAAATGGGAATCCATAGCTTTCTGCCATCGCACCAGCAGCTGGCGCAAAGGGATAAAGTTAATCTAAGGAGATTTGGAGTGGAGCACGGATTTAATATACCTGCCGATGAAGTGGTTTTTACAGCTTTGGAAATAGATGCTATTGCCAATAACTTTGGTTTTCCATTAATGGTAAAAGGCAAATTTTACGAGGCGCATACCACGCTTAACATTGCCGATGCGCACAAGGCCTTTCATAAACTGCATGCCAAATGGGGTTTGCCCATTATCCTGCAGAAATTTATAAAAGGAACCGAAATTAATATAGCAGGTTTGGGCGATGGAAAGGGGAATGCCATCAGTGTAATCCCGATGCGTAAACTTTATATTACGGATAAGGGCAAAGCCTGGGCAGGAATTACCATCGAAGATGAAAAATTGATTACCCTGGCAAAAGATTTTGTAAAAGCCACCAACTGGAAAGGCGGTTTCGAACTCGAAATTATGAGGGAAGAGAATGGAGACTTGTTCATTATGGAGGTTAATCCACGCTTCCCGGCCTGGGTGTACTTAACGGTTGCCGCCGGACAGAACCAGCCAAAAGCTTTGGTAGATCTGGCTTTGGGCAAAGCAACAGATGAAATGAATACTTATAAAGCAGGTAAAATGTTTATTCGTTATGCCTGGGATAATATTGTTGATGTAGAAGAATTCCAGAAGCTATCGGCCTTCGGCGAACTTTAAGAAAGGTATAAGGCATAAGGTTTAGGGTGTAAGGTGACTATCGCGAGAAAAGCTTGTCTTGATACTCGATACTTATCTCTTGATACTGACATCTTGATACTCGCTACTCACCACTTGATACTACACAAATTAACGCTAAAACAATGAAACAAAAATACGAACGACCAACCATAAGGAAAATGAATACCGGACTGATGAACAAGTTTGGTACCCGCACTGATTTCGATCCTGTTGAAGCGATTGATGGTGTTCCGGTTAAGAGTTTGGTGGAGCAATATGGCTCGCCGGTTTTTGTATTATCAGAGAAGCAGATCAGGCGTAATTATCAGGCTGCGGTGCGTTCGTTTAAAACACGTTATCCAAAAGTTCAGTTTGCCTGGAGTTATAAAACCAATTATTTAAATGCGGTTTGCAGAATTTTTCATCAGGAAGGGAGCTGGGCAGAAGTAGTTTCGGGTTTCGAATACCATAAAGCCTTGGGTAATGGCGTGTCTGGTAATCAGATTATCTTTAACGGACCGGATAAAAAAGAGGCCGATTTAATTCTTGCTATAGAAAACCACTCGTTGATCCATATCGATCATTATGATGAACTTTATTTATTGATCGATGTCTGCAAACGCATCAATAAAAAAGCGAAAGTTGCCATTAGGGTTAATTTCGATACCGGCGTTTATCCCATATGGGATCGCTTTGGCTTTAATTACGAAAATGGTCAGGCCTGGGCAGCGATAAACAAAATTGTTGCGGCAGAACATTTAGAGTTAGTGGGGTTGCATTGCCATATCGGTACTTTTATGTTATCAACCACTGCTTATTCGGTAGCTGCAACAAAACTTTGCGATCTGGCCATGCGCTGCAAAACAGAATTGCAAAACCCTGTTCAATATTTAGATTTAGGCGGAGGTTTTCCTTCAATCAATACGTTAAAAGGGGCTTACCTGCCAGGGGTTGATACCGTTCCATCTGTAGAAGATTTTGCAGAAGCCATTACCGGTACCATTTTAAATTTTGGTTTTGCTGCGGATGAACTTCCGCTGTTGATTTTAGAAAGTGGGAGAGTGCTTATTGATGATGCCGGTTATCTAATCGGAAGTGTACTGGCCAATAAACGCCTAAGCGATGGCAGGCGGGCAACCATTCTCGATTTTGGTATTAATATTTTATTCACTTCCAATTGGTACGACCATAAAATCAGCGTGGCTAAAGAAGCTGGTCAATATACCGAAGAAACGGTTTTATTCGGTCCGCTGTGTATGAATATCGATGTGGTACGCGAAAGCATTACGTTGCCACTTTTGGAACGCGGAGATCAGGTAGTGGTGCATAAAGTTGGTGCCTATAACATGACCCAGTGGATGCAGTTTATCAATATGAGACCAGCGGTAGTCTTAATCGATATGCAGGGAAAAAGCCACCAGATCAGAAAACCCGAAACATTGGCCTATTTAGAAATGATGGAGGAAGTGCCCGAATACTTAATAAAGAAGTCAAGTTTTTAAAACTTGACTTCTTTGAAATGACAATAGAAGTTGAAAAAACACCTGCAATATTACATCAGTTCAGCTTTAAACAGCTATGCGGTTTTGTTCTTTTCGAAGAATGAGATTTTGGGTGTGCTATTGTTTATAGTTTCCATGTTCAATTTTAATGCTGGGCTTACAGGGTTGATCAGTGTTTTGGCATCATTGATATTGGTAAGTGCTTTAGGCTTCAACAAAGAGGACATTAAAACCGGTTTATATACCTTTAATTCGCTTTTACTGGGGATCGGTTTTGGAACTTTCTTTAGTTTTAATTCTACTTTTTGGCTATGGTTATCGGCAGCATGCCTGCTTTGTGTAGTGTTAAGTGTTAATTTGCTTTCATTTTTGGGTAAATACGGCCTGCCAACATTGTCTATCCCATTTATTATCACGTTTTGGCTCGTGTTGATCGCAGCTAGTGGTTATCAGGGAATGGGATTAGTGCAAAAAAGCAGTTCGTTACTGTTTGAGCTCAATACCGGTGCACCATCTCATTTTACCAAACTTTGCCATTTTTTCGACAACTTAAATGTACCAGCTTACGTATTGCTTTTCTTCAGGTCGGTAAGTGCCGTGTTATTTCAGAACAGTGTATTAGCCGGAATATTAATTAGCATCGGTGTTTTTATCCATTCGCGTATTGGTTTTAGTTTATTGCTGATCGGTTTCGTAACAGCGTGTTTTGTTAACCACCTCACCGGAACCTATCCAGATGGCATCAGCAATTATTACCTGGGTGCAAATTTTATGATGGTGAGCTGCGCCATTGGTGGCTTTTTCCTCATTCCGTCATGGCGGTCTTATGCATGGGCAATTGTGGTTATGCCTTTTACTTTTTTGGTATTAAATGCGCTTTCGAGGTTGCTGGGATTTTATAATCTCCCCGTGTTTTCTATGCCTTTCTGTTTAATCACCATAGGTTTGCTTTATTTTTTTATGTTGAGGAAAAACCCTCAGAAACTACAGCTTACCACATTTCAGAATTATTCGCCCGAAACCAATTTCTATCAGTTTTTAAGCGGAAAAGCGCGGCTTAAAGATTTTCAATATTTCAACTTAAGCCTGCCATTTATGGGCGCGTGGACGGTTTCGCAAGGTTATCAGGGCGAAATTACCCATAAAAGCGACTGGCAGCATGCACTCGATTTTGTGCTCGAAGATATGGATGGTAAAAGTTATAATTTGCCGGGGATAAAACCTGAAGATTATTATTGCTTTAACAAACCTGTTTTGGCGGCCGGCGATGGGATTGTTCAGGAAGTGATCAACCATATTGATGATAACGTTATCGGGCAGGTTAACCTGGAGCAGAATTGGGGAAATACCATCGTTGTTAAGCATACAGAACATTTATATAGTAAAGTTTCTCATTTAAAGAAAAACAGCATAAAAGTGAAGGCTGGTGATCTGGTAAAACAGGGCGATATTATCGGTTTATGTGGAAATTCCGGTCGTTCACCAGAACCGCATCTGCATTTTCAGGTGCAATCTACACCGTATATCGGTTCTAAAACCCTCTCTTATCCATTTGCCTACTATGCGTCGGAAAATAATCAGGTCTTAAAATCTTTCGAAATCCCTAAAAAAGGCGAAACCATTCAAAAGCCCGAAATCAATCCTTATTTAAAAAATGCTTTTCATTTTGAACCTGGATATATCAATCTGGTAACAGATGACCGGGGAAATAAAGAAACCTGGGAAGTGTTTGCCGATAACCTTGGCTCAACTTATTTTTACTGTCGCGAAAACCAGGCTGTAGCTTATTTTGTAAACAATGCAAACGTGTTCTACTTTACCAGATTTTATGGTGATAGAAAGTCAATTCTGTTCCTTTTTTATCAGGCTGCTTACAAGATCAATTTTTCGGCACATCAGGTTAAGGATTATTACGCCAGGGATGCAGAAAGGTTTAAACCTTCACTCTGGCTTCGGGACCTGTTTGCTCCGTTTTTTATTTTTACACAACACACCTATTCCAACGATATCAAACCTAAAAATGACGGCTTGACCATCAATATTGAAACAAAAAAACAGGTTTTTGGCCATGATGAGGTTTTGCTGAATGCCGAAATCCATCTTAATGATAAAGGAATAGAAAGCATAGATTTTCTTTATAAGAACAAAACATTAAAAGTAAAATGGGAAACAGGCTTGGTTTAACCGCGCTGCTTTTAATTGTTTTGGTAACAATTGGTAAAGCGCAAACTTCTTATCAGAAAACAGACAGTATCTCATTAGCACTTTTTAATGCTTCTGAGTGGCAAAAACTGGTTACTTATGGAAAAAATGCATTAAATAATGGCGAAGATTTTCCTTTATTACGTTTGCGGATAGCTTATGCCAATTTTGTAAGGGAGAATTATGTTGAAGCGTTAACCCAGTATAATAAAGTTTTAGATCATGATAAACACAATCAGATTGCGCTTTATTACGCTTATTTATGCAATGCCTATTTAAACCGCGATGAAAATGCAGGTTACTTAGCTTCGCATTTAGATAGTAATGTGGTAGAAGGGGAGAAAATCCGTTCTTTTAAGTTAACCGATGTTGGTGCCGAAAGCGGAATAAAGTTTACCAATATTTATGAACGTGGAAACTCGACATTCTCCCGGGCTTTTATTGATATGAGGCTGGCCTATAAACTTAATTTATCTGCCTCCTATTCTTATTATAACCAACCTATCCATAACGATAACATCAGTCAGCCGGGGTATTACGCCAAGCTCAATTTTACCCCTTTCAGAAGAATCAGTTTTATCGGGGCCTATCATTACATGCGATCGACTTTGAGGCAGTTGGTTTATCAGAACAACGCTGTTTTGGCAGGGATTAAATATGCAGGTAATGGTAGCGACATACAGGGAGATTTTGTGCAATCGCAGATCGGCGATGAAAAAACAAGGCAGTACGATTTAAAGTTTGTTAAATATATATCTGGTAATTTAAATTTTTATAGCATCAGCCGTTTTTCACTGGTTAATGTGCTTCAAGAAAATAACCTGGTTTTCCAGCAGTTGTTTGGGGTTAAGCCCATGCACAATTTATGGCTGGAGGGCGTGGTTACCTTGGGCAATCAATACAATTATGCCGAGGCCGATGCTTTGTATATTTATAACGGCTTTGATAAAACGAAGTTTAAGGCCGGGGCAAATTGTTATTTTTTGTTAAAACACCACCTACTTTTAGGTTTGAGTTATACATTTGAACGTAAATCCGATAATATATTTAAATTTAACTACTTACAACACTCAATAAACGGAGGCATTACATGGAATTTTTAAAACAATTTACCGTATTTGCAATGCTTGGCTTATCTGTTTTGGAGGTAAGTGGACAAACCAATGCGGCTTTACAAAAAGCTTTTCAGAACAGTTATAACGAAGAGAGCAAAAAGAATTATACCGAGGCTATTAGTGATGTAATGCCTTTTTATACTGAAAACAATTATGAAGTCAATCTCCGCATCGGGTGGTTATATTATCTCGCAAAAAATTATACCGCATCACAAAATTATTATAACAGGGCCATAAATGCCCGGCCGAATGCGGTTGAAGCGAAATTTGGCTTAATAAAACCGTTATCCCTTTCAGGTAACTGGGAAAAGGTACTGGAGCAGTATAGCAGTATCCTTAAAATCGATCCGCAGAACACGCAGGCCAACTATTGGGCAGGGATTATCATTTATAACAGAAAGCAGTACGCTGCCGCATCGAAGTACTTTGCAAAAGTTGTCGCGTTGTACCCGTTTGATTATGATGGTAATCACATGTTGGGCTGGTCTTTGCTTTTTTCAGGCAGAAAAGCAGAGGCAAAGGGCAGTTTTGAACGTGCATTATTGATAAAACCGGGCGATACGTCGAGCACAGATGGGGTAAACCGTGCGGCTAAATAGCGTCTAAAAGGCATATAGTCAATATATTTAGCAGATATTTAAATAAAAAAAATAAAAAATTGATCTATAGGTATTTAACTCTATCTTTGGTGCAAATTAAAATACAATATAATGCAACAAGGAACAGTAAAATTTTTTAATGAAACTAAAGGTTTCGGATTTATCGTACCATCTAATGGTGATGCCGAAATTTTTGTTCATGCTTCAGGCTTAATCGATAACATTCGCGAGAATGATACCGTAAACTACGATGTAGAAGAAGGTAGAAAAGGCCTAAACGCGGTAAATGTAAAAGTAGCTTAAGAAAACTCGAACACATAAATCGTAAAAAGTCCTGGTGCAAACCGGGACTTTTTTTGTGGAACGAGGTTTTGCTTATTCCCGTCCGGCCAGATGTTTGCTGATTTCACTATCAACAAAATCGAGCGAAAGGTCGTTATTGCTGAGTACAGTGCCGTTTTTATCCACTAAAAAGAAATAAGTTGCGTCATAATTGCTCAGGTTTTTTGCATTTGACGATTTCGCCCCCAACAGGTCAGAATATTGAGGCCAGGTAAGTTTATCGGCTTTAATTATTTTTTCCCAGCTATCTTTGTTTTTGTCGTACGATACACCTATAAATTCTACGTTCTGCCGCTTATATTTTTCATACAGATCAACCAATACCTGATTATTCTTTCTGCTTTTTCCGCTATAGGCAACCCAACAGATCACGAGATTTAGCTTTTTTAATACGCTTAGATCAAACTTTTTTCCATCAGGTGTTTCCCCTTCAATGTTTGGCATTTTGCTTCCGGCCATCATTTGGTTGGCCTGCATAATTTCTGCTAGCAATTTTTTGCCTTTTTTACTTTCCTGAACATCCGGATCCAGACTTTTAAAAATAGACAGGTATTTTTTAGTCTCCGAATCTGCTCTGCCAAACCTATCCAGTAAAAAGATAGTTGCCTCAGATTTCGGATGCTTTTTGGCGAAGGCTTGAATATTCCCCAGTTCGGATTGATTTTTTTTCTCCCTCCATATGTCGGCATTTTTTGCCTTTTCTGCAATATTTCCAGGTGTGGCGATATCGAGCTCGTGCTCTACGATGGCTAAACTATCAAACAGGCTTTTGCCCATATTTTCTTTCAACTTATAAAAATCGATAAATTCTTCTCCTTCCGGTGTAGGAACATTCTTTAATGGATAAGTATTCGTGTTTTTCCCGTCAAGGATACCATTATAATTGCCCTTATCGAGGTAAAAATAGTATTCCTCTTTATTTTCGCCGTCTTGTGTTGTTAATATTGCATAACCTTTTTTAGGAATGTTGATTTTGAATGTTTGATTGCCGTTGGTGATATTTTCGGCTTTTAACGTCTCATTGTTTTCTGAACTTTGGATAGAGATTACTGCATTGGGGCCAAAGTTTTTGCTTTGAAGGTTAAATACAGCAGGTTTAGGATCGCAGGCTGTAAATAAGCAGGCAAGTAGCGTGATAATGTAGAGGTACTTTTTCATTGATTTTGGTTTGGTAATGCAGTATAACGAAAAGATTAGTTGTTTTCAAAGTTTCGTCATCTCGACTGGAACGCAGTGAAATGCCCGCCTGCTACGGGCAGGGAGAGATCTAGCTCGAGATAGATCTCTCGGCTACGTTTCACTTCGCTCGAGATGACGGAGTTTTTTTGATGGTTAACACATTAACTCTTATGTCAATCATATATCGAAACCATAAATAACCTCCCAATCTTTCAATTATTTCCGAATATGCTTTAGAATGTTTCTAAATAAATGTTTTATCGTTGTTTTGTCATAATCGTTTATAAATTAAACTCATAATTAGATACTTTTGCAAGAAATTTAGATATAAATCCTAATCAAATGAGTGGTTTCGGAAATGCATTTTCTTCATCAATAGGGAAGAAATTCATCATGGGTATTACAGGTTTGTTCCTGATACTTTTTTTAATTGTACACTGCGGTATTAATGCTTTAATTTTTATTAGCGACGGTGGTTTAACATTCAACATAGGCGCACACTTTATGGCCACCAACTGGGCTATACGGGCAGGCGAGGTTGTGTTGTTTATTGGTTTGCTTGTGCACATTTTTCAGGCGTTACGTTTAACGTTGCAAAATCAAAAAGCACGTCCTGTTAAATATGCTGTAAACGATGGTAAAGCAAATAGCAAATGGTATAGCCGTTCTATGGGTTTGTTGGGTACGCTTTTATTAATCTTTTTGGTGGTTCACCTAAAAGATTTCTGGGTAGTATCACGTTTTACCGGTATTCCAACCGTTGATGCCAACGGACATGAAGATCTTTATGCGGTAATGAAAGAAAAATTTCAGGATCCGGTAAGGGTTGTTGTATATATTCTGGCTATGTTCTCTTTATGCTATCACCTGTTACACGGTTTTGCATCAGCTTTCCAAACATTAGGCTGGAACCACTCAAAATATAATGGTATTATTAAAGGAGCTGGCGTTTGGTATTCGATTATCATTTCGATCCTTTTCGCAGCCATGCCGATTGCAGTTTATTTCGGTCTTATTCAATAATTTTTAGCACAAAAGATATGTCAGATATTAATTCAAATATTCCAGAAGGCGAATTAACCAGCAAATGGACAAAATATAAGTCTTCTGTGCCTTTGGTAAACCCATCGAACAAAAGAACTATTGAGGTAATTATTGTAGGTTCGGGTTTGGCAGGTGCTTCGGCAGCCGCTACTTTGGCCGAAATGGGTTACAAAGTTAAATGTTTCTGTTTTCAGGATTCACCGCGTAGGGCACACTCAATTGCTGCTCAGGGTGGTATCAATGCCGCTAAAAACTATCAGAATGATGGTGATAGCGTTTACCGTTTATTTTACGATACCATTAAAGGTGGTGATTACAGGGCACGCGAAGCTAACGTACACCGTTTGGCAGAGGTTAGTGCCAATATTATAGATCAGTGTGTAGCGCAGGGTGTGCCTCTGGCACGCGAGTATGGCGGCTTGTTGGATAACCGTTCATTCGGTGGTACACAGGTTCAACGTACCTTTTATGCAGCAGGTCAAACTGGTCAGCAGTTATTATTAGGTGCATATTCTGCTTTAGAACGCCAGATTGGTATGGGTAAAGTAGAAATGTATACCCGCCACGAAATGCTTGAGGTTGTTAAAATCGATGGCAAAGCACGTGGTATTATTGCCCGTAACTTAATAACAGGCGAAATCGAACGTCACTTCGGTCATGCTGTGGTTTTAGGAACAGGTGGTTACGGAAACGTATTCTATCTTTCTACCAATGCCATGGGAAGTAACGTTACAGCGGCCTGGAAAGCGCACAAACAAGGTGCTTATTTTGCAAACCCTTGTTATACGCAAATCCACCCAACCTGTATCCCGGTTTCTGGCGATCACCAGTCAAAACTTACCCTGATGTCGGAGTCGTTACGTAACGATGGACGTATCTGGGTTCCTAAAAAGAAAGATGATAACCGTAAAGCTTCAGAAATTCCTGAAGATGAAAGAGATTATTATTTAGAGCGCCGTTATCCTGCTTTTGGTAACCTGGTTCCACGTGATGTGGCTTCACGTGCGGCTAAAGAGCGTTGCGATGCTGGTTATGGTGTAGGTGCCTCTAAACTTGCGGTATATCTTGATTTTAAAGCAAACACCGAGCGTTACGGAAAAATCGAAGCCTCTAAAGCTGGTAACCATAATCCTGATAAAGAAACCTGCATGCGTTTGGGTACTGCAGTGATTAAAGAGAAATATGGTAACCTGTTCGATATGTACGCACAGATTACCGGTGAAAATCCTTACGAAACACCAATGCGTATCTACCCGGCGGTTCACTACACCATGGGCGGACTTTGGGTTGATTATAACTTAATGACATCTGTACCGGGCTTATATTGTACTGGTGAGGCTAACTTCTCCGATCACGGTGCAAACCGTTTGGGTGCATCGGCATTGATGCAGGGCTTGGCCGATGGTTATTTCGTGCTTCCTTACACTATTGGTGCTTATTTATCAAAAGAAATTTCGGTAAAAGCAATCCCAACTGATCATCCTGCTTTTGCTGAGGCCGAAGAAAGAGCTGTTGGTATTTTAAATACTTTAATCAATATCAAAGGAACCAAATCGGTAGATCATTTCCACAAGCGTTTAGGTAATATCATGTGGGAAAAATGTGGTATGGCCCGTAACGAAAAAGGCTTAAAAGAAGCGATCGAAGAAATCAGGGCATTGCGCCACGAGTTCTGGAGTGATGTACGTGTACCTGGAACAGCCGATGAGTTAAATACCGAGTTGGAGAAAGCCGGTCGTGTTGCCGATTTTATCGAACTGGGCGAATTAATGTGTATCGATGCGTTAAACCGTAACGAAAGCTGCGGCGGTCACTTCCGTGAAGAGTATCAAACAGAAGAGGGTGAAGCATTGCGTGATGACGAAAACTACGCTTATGTTGCCGCTTGGGAATTTAAAGAAGGTGTAAACTTCGAACTTCACAAAGAAGAACTGAAGTTTGAAAATATTAAAGTAGCACAAAGAAGTTATAAATAAGATGTGGGATGTGAGATGTGAGATGTGAGATGGAAATTCTCAATTCTCATATCTAATGTCTCAAATCTCAAATCTGAGATACAATGAGTACAGGAAATATGAACTTAACGCTAAAAGTTTGGCGTCAAAAAAATAACAATGCCAAAGGTGCTTTGGTAGATTATAAATTGGCCGATATTTCACCGGATATGTCTTTTTTGGAGATGTTCGATGTATTGAACGAACAATTAATCAATAAAGGTGAGGAGCCTGTTGTATTTGATCACGATTGCCGCGAAGGTATCTGCGGAATGTGCTCAATGTTTATCAACGGCCGTCCGCACGGACCAAAAGATCTGGTTACTACCTGCCAGTTGCACATGCGTTCTTTCAAAGATGGCGATACCATTGTGGTTGAGCCATGGAGAGCGGCTGCTTTTCCGGTAGTAAAAGATTTAACGGTTGATCGTTCTGCATTCGACAGGGTGATTGCTGCTGGTGGTTTTATTTCGGTAAACACCGGTAATGCCCAGGATGCAAACAACCTTCCGATCCCTAAAATGCAGGCTGATGCTGCTTTTGAGGCTGCTGCCTGTATTGGTTGCGGTGCATGTGTGGCAACCTGTAAAAATGCTTCGGCCATGTTGTTCGTATCGGCAAAGATTTCTCAATTGGCTTTATTACCCCAAGGTCAGCCTGAGCGTTACCGCCGTGTACAGAGCATGGTTGCGCAGATGGATGCCGAAGGTTTTGGTAACTGTACCAATACCGGTGCCTGCGAAGCCGAGTGCCCTAAGGGAATTTCATTGGAAAACATTGCCCGTATGAACCGCGATTTCGCTTCTGCCAAATTCATTTCGGAAGAAACCGTTTAAGATATACTGTGCGTTCCGATTTATCGGAATTCTTGAGCCTCAAACCTAGTTTGGGGCTTTTTTGTTTAACATGCAATTCATAATCGTTTATGGAAAAAATAATGCTTTATAAATACTCAGGTTAGATCTAACCCGTCATGCTGCCCCGAAAATTCGGGATCAGCATCTTTCCTGCTGTATAGACCCTGAAATAAATTCAGGGTGACGGCCGCTTTAATACAAAAGGCAATTTAAAGATCAAGAGTAACCCTGCTAACTTGAATAATCTTTTTCCTGAATTTTGCCTTGCCTGTTTCCTCTTTACAATCAGTATTTTAACTAAAAATCCCGATTTTGAAAACATACGAAACAATTATTGTTTCGATCGAAACTATTTGTATAAAATGTGTAGCAAAATAAAAGTTTGCGAAAGTTGCAATAATCTTATGTTGGCATATTAATAAATTGCCTAAATAGAAATTTTATTCTGTAATATTTGCATATACATTAAAATTTTTCTAAATTTAGTGCTCCGAGACAGGAGAGAAAACATAAAACCCCGGCAATTTTTGCTGGGGTTTTGTGTTTTCAGGCCAATTGATAGCAGTTAATTTTACACCATACTAAAATTAACTGCAATGTTGTATTTTACACGTACCGGTTTTCCTTTATCCTGTGCAGGTTGCCACTTTGGAGAGTTTTTTAATACCCTTAACGCTTCTGCATCGGTTTCTTTGCTCAAACCCCTAATCACCTGAACATCTGTTAAGGAACCGTCTTTTTCTACAATGAAAGATGCAAATACTTTACCCTGTGTTTTGTTCTTCTTTGCCGCTGCCGGATATTTCATTTCCTTGGCCAGGTAATCATAAAATTTTGAAATGCCACCCGGATAGGCAGGTTGCTTCTGCACTGATACAAAATCGTAAACTTTTTCTGGATTGTTCTGCGCTTGTACCGAATTAAAGAACATAGCGGTAGCCGTTAGGGCCAAAATAATTAGCTTTCTCATTGTTTTTTGATTAAAGGTTAACTTATTTAGTTTTTCTTAGGCGAGGCCTTGGCCTTTTTGGTAGTAATTATAATTACACCGTTTTTACCCTTTTCTCCATATTCGGATATGCCCGAAGCATCTTTAAGTACAGTAACATGTTCGATGTCGTTGTTGTCGATGTTCTCTGTTCCTGTGGCTTCTTCTCCATCAATAATGTATAATGGCGTCTCTTTTCCGTTTTTTATCTTAATCCCGTTTTTGGTAACTGAGAAGTTGGAATTGCCATCTTTTGCTGATGTTGTTTGTGGACGGGCGCTGAATCCAATTACTTTTCCTTTTAAAGGGGCTTTGTTAAACTGTTTTGTAGCAGGTATTGCGCTTGGCTTAGCCAATGGATTATTTTTTGTTCTAACCTCTATCACACCAGCAAAACCCTCTGGTCCATATTTAGAAATGGCCAGGCTGTCTTTTAAAATGCTCATAGATTCGATATTATCCTGGTTGAGCTCAGATAACGTTGATGCGCCCCTGATGTATTGTTTATTTCCGTCAATTACCACTAAAGGTTCGGTACCGCCTACAGGTACTCCTCTAAGTGTAATTTTGGTGGTTTTAGTGCTGTCTGCCTTTTGGGCGAAACCTGCTAAACTAACACCCATTAACATGGCAAAGGTTAGGAAATTTTTCATATCGGTTAGAATTTACGTTTATAATCTAAAATGCTCGTGGCCTTATCAATCGAAAGCTCTTTTGTATCGGGATTCCGGAAAATATTATTCTTGTTTTTACTTGTAATAATAACTGCACCCGATTTAGCCCTTAAACCATAAATACTCATCGCGCTCTGGTCTTTTAAAACAGAAATTGATTCGATGTTATTTGCATTAATGCCACTTAAATCAGCATTTTCGGGCAATTTAACCCCATCTAAAATGATAAGTGGATCTCCATTAACAGCATCTTTTAATTTAATACGGGTTGAGGGAATGGTGGTTAATTTACTTTCTTTACCTCCATCATCACTAAGGGTGAAATTGACATTAATGTTGTATTTTACCCTTACCGGCAAGCCATTCTGGATGCCTGGGTTCCATTTTGGCGATTCTTTTAAAACCCTAATGGCCTCCTCATCTGTACCGCTGCCCAAACCGCGCGTAATCTGAATATCTGATAGTGAACCATCTTTTTCGACAACAAAACTGAGGAAAACTTTACCCTGAACATTATTGTCCTGTGCCATCTTTGGATACTTGATGCTGCCACCCAGATATTTATAAAATTTAGCGATTCCTCCCGGAAATTCTGGTTGTTTCTCAATCGAAACGAAATCATAAACTTTATCTATATTTTCTGATTTAACCGCTCCGGTTTCCGTGTTTTTACGAAGATAAGATATGATGGTAATTTTGTTCAGATTTACATATCCTATTGGTTTTGGCAACAATTTGTTCTTATACTCTTCAGGAGATTCGGGGATGCTGAAACTTACATTTAATGCATATTTGCCATCTGCAACGTTTTTAAAGCCTTTATAGGATAAAATGGTTTTCATCACTTCTTCATCACATCCAGCACCTAATGCCACATTCGAATTAATATTCGTTACCCTACCGCCTTTTAAATTAAATTTTATCTGAGTATTTCCCTGAACCCCATTGCTATTGGCAGCTAACGGATATTTAATGTTTCTGCCCAGGAACTGGTAAAATTCTTTCCAGTTTGCATCTGTTTTGCCATCCACTGATACGTTTGAGGCTAGAACATCTTCTTTGGGCTCTTCGGTAACGATAGCTTGCACCATTTCGATGGGCTTATCCAAAGGGATCTGGTCGGAAATGGAGATTAGTTTTTCATTTTTACGTACTGTTGCTGACGAAAATACAATCAACAGTGCAAACAGGGGAATAAAAATTCCATACTTCATAATCGCGGTTTTTTTAGACCGTTCTTTATGAAGCATGAAAATTCTTTTTTTGATCAGCGATTTTTCAAGGAAACCATTGGTTAAACTATTTGGAGAGATCCCAAACGATTTGCTCAATAATAACATGGCATATTCTGCTTTGTCGCCCTGAAATTCGGCCGCCAGTTCGTCGGCCAGGTACTCGTGGATATTTTTGATGGTTTTTTTATAGAGGTAAATTACCGGATTTAACCAGGTAATTATGCCAATAATTTCGAAAAAGAGCACATCAACAGTATGCCACTGTTTAACGTGCGCTTCTTCGTGTATATCAATCACATCCATTTGCGGTAATTCCCGATCGATTATTTTTTTTCCAAAAAAAGCAAAGGCAGAGCCTGCTTTATTAGATCTGATGAGTTTTTTAACCGCTAACAGGTTATACACCAACCTAGCCAAGAAAAACAGAATACCGGCACAATAAATATACACAAACACATTGCCCCAGTTAAAACCGGTGTTGCGTGCGGTTACCATTGTGGCCTGTTCCAATACAGCTTCCCAGTTAACTGTAGTATAAACCTGCTGTGCCGCCTTTTGCTCTATTAGCCACTCGAGGCGGATAAACGGAATGCATAACGACAAAACACCCGCAGATATGAGATAAATGCGGTTTAACGTGAAATAGGTTTCTTTATCTAACAGTAACTTATAAAAGGCGTAAAAAACAATTAAGTATAAGTTTACTTGCAATAGGTAGTGTGCAAAACTCATTTTGGCTGATGTTTTATTTTATTGATCATCTTTAAAATTTCATCAACATCGCTTAAATCCAGCTTTTCTTCTTTAACAAAGAAAGAGAACATACTCTCTACCGAATTTTCGAAATAGTTACCCAATAGTTTTTCGGTTGCATGGCGCTTGTATTCTTCGCGGCTTACCAAAGGAAGATACTGGTGTGCTTTACCGAAGGCCTCGTGACCAACAAAACCTTTTGTTTCCAAAATCCTGATGATGGTTGATACGGTGTTGTAAGCAGGTTTGGGGAGGGGGAGCTCATCAATAACTTCTTTGACGAATGCTTTTTCCAATTGCCATAAAACCTGCATAATCTGTTCTTCAGCTTTGGTTAAATCTTTAATTTCCATAATAGTTTAATAATAATAAGGATAATGGTAAATTTCTTTACCTTAAACTAAAGTTAAAACTAATGCGTTAGTTATCCAAATTTTATTTGAAAATTATTTCACAATTTAATTCCTGCTGATTTTTGCAGTTTAAGAAGGGGTGTTCAGATAAGAAAAAGTAGTTGTTTTGCGTCTATTTATTTGTTTTATAGCTGTTTGACGCTTATTTAGGACGCGGTTGTTAAATGGTGATCAAGTTGTTTTTGATGCCGTAAACCACTAATCCTGTGCGTGACTTAATATTTAATTTTGCAAAAAGAGATTCTCTATAGTTGTCAACCGTGCGTGGACTCACATTCATAAGGTCGGCAATTTCTTTGTAAGTGAGTTCTGTGCTGCAATGTTGAAGAAAGATAAGTTCCCTTGCCGAAAATATGGGTTTGGCATCAGTGTCTTTCAGGGCTACTAAAAGCCTGCCCGAAACGAGTTCGTTTACATAAAAACCTTTATCAACGGTTACCTTAATTGCAGTTAACAGATCGGAAGGTGTTGATTCTTTAAGCATGTAACCACCGGCGCCGGCTTTAAGCATACCAATAATGGCTTTTTCTTCCTCCAGCATGCTCAACGCTAGTACGTGTACGGCTGGATGATTGGTTTTAAGCCATTTGGTGGCAGCAAAACCATCCATTACAGGCATGTTGATATCCATAAGCACCAGCTGCACCTCAGGATGCCTGCCAATTTTTGCCTGAAGATCGACGCCGTTGATGGCTTCGAATGAAATTTCGATTTCATCAAATTCTTCCAGCAAACTCGCCAATCCTGAACGGAAGA
>NZ_DJDT01000142.1 GCF_002432345.1 Pedobacter sp. UBA5917 | reverse complement strand
CCACCAGAGCCAGAACCAGCATGGGAGAAAGTTTATCCTGAATTAAGAGCGGATTTTAAAGGCGAACTACCTACAGCATCGGCCAGGCCAGCGGCAGCGGTAGCCCCTTCAAACACTGCGGCTTTGGATAAAATGTTATCGGATGCGAAAATCGGACCTGAATTGATCGAAAGCTTAGGTGCTGGTTTACGTACGTTTGGTGATAAAGTGGCGGCAATTTCTAATGTTGCCGATACCTCTACCGCAACAAATGAATTAACCGGTAAAATTAAAACCGCTTCAGCCGGCTTTGATAGTTTAAGTGCATCTTTCGAGAAAGCAACAGCTAATTTAAAGGCAATGGGCGAGAGCAATGTAGATTCGCAGGCTTACCACGATCAGGTAAATAACCTGGCCAAAAACTTATCTGCCCTAAATGCGGTATACGAATTGGAATTACAGGATTCTAGTGCACATCTAAAATCGATGAATAAATTCTATTCAAACTTATCGTTAACCATGCAGAACTTCAACGAATCGATGGAAGATTCGAAACAGTTTAAAGAAGAGGTGAACAAACTGGCTAAAAACCTTTCATCACTTAATGCAATTTACGGTAATATGTTATCGGCTATGAACGGCCCACGTGTATAATTTGTTTAGTTTTTAATTTTTAAAGGAAAGCTATCAAACATGGCAGGCGGAAAAGAAACAACAAGGCAGCGGATGATCAATATCATGTATTTGGTATTGTTGGCCATGCTTGCCTTAAACGTATCAGATACTGTTTTAGATGCATTCAAAAATATCAATGATAGTTTGGATACTTCTAAGAACAACGTAAATACAAGCATAAATCAGTTATTTGCTGCTTTCGAAAATTCGAAATTGAAAGAAGAGCCAGCAAGGGCACAGCCTATTTACGAAAAAGCTAAACAGGCCAGAACGGCGGCAGATGAATTGAACAATTACATCGAAGGGCTTAAAAAAGAATTTACAAAACAAGGGGATGGGATTAATCCTGAAACCGGAGATCTTGTAAACAGGGATAATCTTGATATTGCACAGCATATCATGATCAACCAGAAAGAGGCAGATAAATTAAAGGAGAAAATTAACGCAACACGCGAAAAATTGATTTCTTTATTGGATAAAGAGGATAGAGCCAATGTTTCTTTCTCACTTGAGGCCAAAGATCCTGCTATAAAAAGAAAAGGCAACTGGCAGGAAACCTATTTCGGTGAGGGAACTCCGTTAACAGCTGCAATGACTATTTTAACCAAATTACAGGCAGATACCAAAAATGCTGAAGCAGAAGTGGTGAAAAAGTTGTTCGGAAATATGGATAAAGCGCAGGTTAACCTCGATCAGTTTGCAGCAGTTGCAGTTGCGCCTACTTCTTACGTTATCCAGGGGCAGCCTTATACCGCTGAGGTATTTTTAACAGCGAGCGATTCGAGATCAACTCCTGATATCACTGTTAATGGTAATAAATTATCGGTTAAAGAAGGTAAGGGAACATACACTGGTGGTACAAGTACCGTTGGTCAGTTTACCTGGGTTGGTACTATTCGTGTACGACAAACCGATGGAAATGTTAAAGAATACAAAACCCAGCCACAAACGTATCAGGTTGCAAAACCATCGGCATCTGTTTCCTCAACCAAGTTGAACGTAATTTATGCGGGTATCCCAAATCCATTTACGGTGTCAGCTGCAGGATTTCCATTAGAAAGTATCCGTGCTTCTATATCAGGCGGTTCAATGTCGGGTGGTAACGGAAACTTTAACGTTAACGTACCGGGTAGTTTGGTTGGTTCGGAAGTATCGATCAACGTATCGGCAAATAATGCTGGTAAAACTGTGAGTTTGGGCTCACAAAAATTCAGGGTAAAAGGCATTCCTACACCAGTAGCAAAAGTTGGTGGCCGTGCAGGTGGTGATATTGCTTCTGTACAATTGAAAAGCGAATCAGAAATTGAAGCAGATCTGGATGATTTTCCATTCGATGTTAAATTTAAGATTCAGCGCTATAAGTTAACCATTATCAAGCCACGCTCTGACGCAGTTACCATTCCGGGTACCGGTGGAAGTTTTGCAGGTGCGGTAAAAGGTGCTATTAATTCGATTACACCAGGTACAAGGGTGTTTTTTGAAGATATTGTTTCTATTGGTCCTGATGGACGTCAGAAGATTTTACCTTCATTGGCGTTCAGTGTAAAATAATAAGAAGATGAAAAGGATTTTAAGTATTGCTATTTTAGTTTTGTTAACCACGTTTGCTTTTGCTCAAAAAAAGCCGACTAAGTTAGCGCCAAAAAAAGCTGCTCCTGTAGTTGCTGCGCCACCTGTGGCCGAGCCGGTTAAAGCTCCTGTAACTGCTAAAAAGAAACTGAAAGTACCTCCTAAAGATGGTTTTTATGCCCGTAAGGACATTGACAGTACTGAAATGGTGCCTTTGGCTGATGTAAGGGAAGAAGATGTGTTTTACGCGAAAAGGATCTGGAGAGAGATTGATTTGCGTGATACCGTAAACTCACCGTTAAGATCGCCAAAATCGAGATTGATCGATGTATTGATCGGCGCAATTAAAAAGGATGAGCTAACTGCCTATTCTCCTATTGATAGTGCATTAAACGAAGATGATGCTTTTTTAAACCCGATGTCTGCAGATTCTGCAGCTAAAGCAGCCTCAGGAACAGCAGAGGTTTCGAACAATAAAACCGGAACGGTTACTACTGTAGTAAATGACTTCAACGCAGATTTATTCCTGAAATTCAGGATTAAGGAAGACTGGATTTTTGATACCAAACGTTCTATTTTCGAACCACGAATTGTAGGTATCGCACCGTTAAAATTCAACGAGGTTTCTAAGCAATGGCAGCCTGTATTCTGGGTATATTATACAGAAGCAAGAGAAATTTTGACCAAGAAACGTTTGATCAATACCAATAACGATGCTTCATCTTTAAGTTTTGATGATTTCTTTATCCGCCGCTTGTTCAGCAGCTATATTGTTAAAGAATCTAATCCTGGCGATAACAAGATCAGGGATATTATTTCGGATCCTAAAGAAAGGTTGTACGAATCAGAGAGGATTAAAAAATCTGTTCTCGACTACGAACAAGGTCTTTGGGAATACTAATCTTATTAAAAGCTCCGATTCATCGGAGCTTTTTTTATACACCGTCATCTCGACTGAAGCGAAGCGTAATGGAGAGATCTATCTTGATAGATTAGCTAACACTAACTGCATTCACAAAAGGCCCGTCATTGCGAGGAGGCTTTTTCAGCCGACGAAGCAATCTTAAACAATTAGTTATAGCAATCGTAGCAAGATTGCTTCGTCGTGCCTCCTCGCAATGACGACCGTTTTATAGAGAAGTTCTGTTGACGGATAATATTCTGCAACGAAATTAAGCGACTATGATGTAGAATTTGAATGCAAAAAGGGGTAACCCAAATCAATGGATTACCCCTTTTTATTAAATTTACTAAGTAAAATTATTGGTTATCAGTAGCTGCTTCAATTACATTCTGTATTGATGTAGATACGTTCGATAAAAGATCGTAACCTGTTGCAGATTCAATTGAATTAACTGTTGTACGGAATGTTTTCCAGTTGGTATTTAAACCATTGGTATTTGGCATGTTTACTGCAATTACCCTTGTAGAAGATGTAATTCTGCTTAAATCATTATTACCGTTAGGCAATACTACAATAACTTTCCAGGTGTTCGATGGCACATTAACACGGCCATTATCAATGGTGAAAGTAGTGCCTCCGTTGCTTCCTGTACCACCCGAACCATAAGAACCGCAGATGATGTAAACTTCGTTACCTGCCGTTACCAAAGAGCGGGTATAGTTTTCAAGGTCGGCCCATGGTCCCTGATTATTATTGGGAGCCTGTGGCATCATGTTGCTCATTAAAAAGGTAGAAGAGTTGGCAGAAACCGAAGCTGTTCTATCGGCCGAAGGGCAGTTGTGGCCACGATCGAAACCTGAACCAGAATAACTGCTGTTTGATACCTGATACCAACCTGCAGGTAATGTGTTATCCGCCCTGAAATCATCCTGGCGTGGTGTAGAACCTAAATCGGCTGATCCAACATGCCAGCTTACCCAGTTTGGTGTAGCCCTGCTTCTGCTGTAAGAGCTTGTATAATAAGTACGTTCCATCAGGTAATTTTCAGGGGAAGACGTACTTGCTACGGCGTTACTTGGATTACCAAGTAAAAGATGGCTATTATCTCCAGGGGTTGTTGTTGGTGGAGTGGTGCCACCGTCACCGGTCGAAATACTGAAATCGTCGATATTGATGCGGGCAGTACCACCACTGATTTTACGGATCTGAAAACGCACATTTCCGGAAATTGCGGTGTTAAATGTTGCAGTTGTTAATGTTGTTGAGCTACTCGTAACGGTGCTACCGGCTTGTTGCCAGCTCGAACCACCGTTGGTAGAATACCAAAGCTGCCAGGTACTATTGGCATCAGTACCATATTTGGCGTGGGCAATGGTTACTACATCGGCTCCATTTGCATTAAAATTCATACTTAAAATACCCGTGTTACGGATACGTACAGATTGGCTACCGTTCTTAGCATCTGCGGCCAGGTTTCCGATCAATGCGTCGTCAAGGCTCCAGCTTCCACTGCTTAAAGTAACCGATCCTACGGTATAACTTCCTTTGGTACCTGACTCGAATGTTTCGGGGAAACCGGCCGTTACGGCCTGGGCACTGGCGGTAGCTGCTTTGCTGTTTAACTTTTGGTCAAATAGGCTGCTGTCTGGCTGTATTTGGTTATCCTTTTTACAGGCAGCAAGGCCAAGGCATAAAATGCCCAATAAGCTTAGTTTTTTTAATGCTTTCATTGTTTTGGTTTGGGATTATTTAATGGATGGGATAATTTTTAGGTTTCGATAGCGAAAGTTTCCATTACAATACAGGTGCCATCTGGTAAATAGCCTGCAATCAACACCGGGATCCTGCTGGCGTCTTCTACTCTGATCACCGTGATATTGGATAGATTTTGTTTAATGAAGGTATAAAAAGTGGCTATTTTGTCTGCATTTTCGACCATTGGGATGTCGGCCTTGTCAACTTTTGATATTAGACGGTCGAAAAAGGCTGCCTGATCGATTTGTTTAAGATTTGAAGGATCTGACTGGTATTGGATAGCAATTTTCTGCAAAAGTGCTGCTGGTGTAATTTTGCCCCAATCGGCCGCTTTAAATGGACTTTCTGATTCGGTAAAATACAGTACACCCAACAAAAGTTTGGTGATGGTGGCCAGGATGTTGTTATTCATGTAAATAGGGATAGTTTTACGAGTATTAACAGCCCTAAATTATAGAAAAAGTATTTAAGTAGTGCGAAATCAAGATTAATAAAGTGTTAACATTTTTACCCTCGCGTCTGTTGTTGTTTACAAAGCAGGCTTATGCGTCTTTAAAGTGTGCAAGTAAGGTAATTACCTGTTTTTTGTTCAGCACTTCCGAAAGTTCCTTTTCTGTAGCTTCCTTTATCTTTTTAACCGATTTAAAATGTGTGAGCAGCTTATCCGCAGTGGTTTTACCAATGCCTTCAATTTGTTCGAGTTCGGTTTTAAGCGTACCCTGATCACGCTTTTTCCGGTGAAAGGTAATCCCAAAACGGTGGGCTTCATCACGCAGCTGCTGGATCACTTTGAGTGTCTCCGATTTTTTATCGAGATATAGTGGGTACGAATCGCCTGGATAAAACAGTTCTTCCAACCGTTTGGCAATGCCGATTACGGTAACTTTATTTTCTATCCCCAGCAACTTTAAACTCTTCACTGCCGACGATAGCTGGCCTTTACCGCCATCAATAATGATGAGCTGGGGCAAAGTCTGGTTTTCATCCAGCATTCTTCTGTAGCGGCGGAAAACGGCTTCTTCCATCGTGGCAAAATCGTTTGGCCCTTCTACTGTTTTCACATTAAAATGGCGGTAATCTTTTTTCGAAGGTTTGGCATCTTTAAATACCACAATTGCCGAAACCGGATATTTACCCTGAAAGTTGGAGTTATCAAAACATTCGATATGTTTTGGAAGCTGCGTTAAACGCAGGTCTTTCTGCATGGTGGTTAAAATCCGGTCGGTACGCAGATCCGGGTTCAGCTTTTCGTACTGATTGAGTTTTTCCTTTTTAAAGAACAGCACATTCTTTTGCGATAGCTCTAAAAGTTTTTTCTTTTCGCCCAGTTTCGGAACAGTAAATTTTAAGCTTTCATCTTCTAACGAAGGCTCAAAAGGAACAATGATTTCTTTTGAAGTACTGTTAAATTTGGTTCTGAACTCCAGCATGGCCAGGGTTAAAATCTCATCATCGCTCTCATCCAGTTGCTTTTTAACCTCTATGGTCTGCGTTTGGATAATGGTTCCATTCATCACTTTCAGGTAATTTACGAAAGCATAACGCTCATCAGAGGCAATACTCACCACATCCACATTGGTAATGGCACTGTTTACCACAGTCGATTTGCTTTGGTATTTCTCCAAAACCTGCAACCTGCGGGCATATTGGTGTGCCAGTTCGAAGTTTAAATCTTCAGAAGCTGATTTGATGATCCCTTTTACATCGCGGATCACATTCCCGATTTTACCGTTCAGGATTTCTTTGATCTCTCCAATGTTTTTATCGTAGTCGGCTTCTGTCTGGTATTTTTGGCAGGGACCTTTACAGTTCCCGATCTGGTATTCGAGGCAGACTTTAAATTTACCCTCATCTATATTTTTCTCCGTTAATGGCAAAGTACAGGTACGTAATGGGTAGGTCTCTTTAATCAGATCGAGGATGGTATGCATCATACCTATCGAACCATAGGGCCCGAAATAGGTTGAGCCATCCTTTATTACCTTACGCGTCCAGTAAATCCGTGGGAAATTTTCATTTTTTACGATAATCCATGGATAGGTTTTATCGTCTTTTAAGTTGATGTTGAATTTCGGCTGGTGTTTTTTGATCAGGCTGTTTTCCAATAGCCAGGCATCAATCTCCGTATCAACAATGGTAAAGGTAATTTTGCGGATCTTTGATACCAGTACCCTTGTTTTGCCATTAAACTGGTTTCTATCGCTGTTAAAATACGAACCTACACGGTTACGCAGGTCTTTCGCTTTACCAATGTACATCAGCTTTCCATCGGCATCCCAATACTGGTATACGCCGGGTTTATGTGGAATTGCGGTTAATGCTGTTTTATGGTCGAAACTGCTCATGAGAAATTAAAAGGAGCAAAAAATGTGGTGATTTTTAATGAAGAATAATATTTGGAATGTCTATTCATAATACTTTTATTAGCTTTTTTTAAGCCACGCGATCGTCATGCTGAATTTATTTCAGCATCTTTCCTGC
>NZ_DJDT01000030.1 GCF_002432345.1 Pedobacter sp. UBA5917 | reverse complement strand
CGCAATGACGACTTTTCTTATGGATCTGTCAATGATAGCAGAGCGGAGCAAAGTTGAGAACCACATATTGCTCAGCGAAGCTAAATCTATCCCGGGATAGATCTCTCCACTACGGTCGAGATGACGATCCTTTTATTGAAGTTTGTTTTTTCTGCGTAGTCTTACCTCAACATGTCATCGGCGCGGGCCAGGTACTCGCTGGGCATGCAGCCATAGTGCTGTTTAAATGCCGTAGAAAAGTACGATGGTGAATTGAAACCGCACATATAGGTAATCTGCGCTATAGTATAACGTTTGCTCTGCATCAGTTCTACTGCTTTGTTAAAACGGATACGCTTGATAAAATCGGTTGCTGATTCGCCGGTTATGGCTTTAAATTTTAAATAGAGGTTAGAGCGGCTCATGCCTATTGCCCTGCTAAACTTATCGACCGAAAATTCGGAATCGGCCAGGTGTTCTTCTACAATGGCAATGGCCTGTTTTAAAAACTCTTCGTCGAGGGTGTTAAAAGCAATATTTTCGGGCACCATTTCTTTCCGGCTAGAATAATATTCTTTTAAACGTTTGCGCGAGCGGAGCAGGTTGGCTACTTTAGCTGCCAATAAACTTGTCGAAAAAGGTTTGGTTACATAATCGTCGGCACCCATTTCCAAACCTTTTATCTGCTGATCGGTTTTGTTCCTGGCCGTTAATAGCATTACAGGGATATGTGAGGTATTAATGTTCTGTTTTACCCGTTTGCAAAAATGCAATCCATCGAGCTCGGGCATCATTACATCGCTGATGATGATATCGTATTGTTCTATCTCGAGCATTTCCAATGCCATTTGTCCGTTAAACGCAACGGCTACCTGGTATAATTTGTTAAAATACTCCTGCAGGTAAGTGGTTATCTCTTCGTTATCATCCACAATCAAAAGTTTGATTGCTTTCGAATTCCCATCTTCAACCAGCGGCTCATCTTCTTCCCAAACAGTAATATCTTCTACAGAAGTTTCCTGATCGGGTACAATAGAAAGTTCGTACATCTTATTTTCGGTTTGGAGATGCTCGCGATAGGTTTCGTCCGACAGCGGAATAATAACACTAAATACACTGCCCTGCCCTTTTACACTCTGTGCCCTGATATTTCCATGATGCAGTTCGACCAAACTTTTGGTAAAAGCCAAACCAACGCCAGAGCCAAGGTTCATTTCGCGGTTATTTACCTGATAAAAACGATCGAATACTTTTGATAAATCCTCATCACCTATACCTACACCTGTATCGCTTACCTTAATCAATAAATTATCGCCCTGTTTGATTAATTCAATGCCAATTTTATGCCCGGTTTCAGTGTATTTAAATGCATTGGACAGTAGATTGAACAAAATTTTCTCCATGGCATCTTTATCAAAATAGAAAGACAATTTGGCCTCGGAAGAATGAAAAGTATAAGTGATGTTGTTTTTTTCTGAAAGCGGCCTGAATGACTCGTAAATCTCATGTACAAAACCCACGATATCGCTTTTATCCACCTTGAGCTGCCGGGTACCCATTTCGGTTTTCCTGAATTCGAACAGTTGATCTACCAGGTTATAAAGTCTTTTGGCGTTGATGAGCATCAGGTCGTATTTCTTTTTGAGTGCCTTATCAATCTGCGGAAGTTTTAACAGTTCTTCCAGGGGTGCCAAAATAAGGGTTAAAGGTGTTCTTAATTCGTGCGATACATTGGTGAAAAAGTCCATTTTTACCTGGTTGATATCCCTAACCCGTTCTTTTTCGATACGCTCTAACTTTAACTGTTGTAAAGCTTTAATGCGTTCGGCAATAATTTTATAACCCAGAAATGCAGCAGCACCAAGTACAACAAACAGCAGGAGGTAGAACCACAAAGTACGGTACCATGGCGGCAGGATGGCTATTTTTAACTGCCTAACAGGGCTTACTTCTCCATTTGGACCAAGCGCTTTGATCAGAAAGGTATATTTTCCGGGTGGAAGATTATTGTAACTTACCCTCATTTCGTTGGTTTTCTGCCAAACGTTATCAATCCCTTCCAGTTTATAATAATATTGGGTACGATTTGCAGAGATATAATTAAAGGTATTGAACAGGATGCCGAACTGCTTAAATTCTGTACCAAGCTCGAGCTGTGCGGCCTGATCGATATAACCATGCAGGATATCGGTTCCATCACCAGCGGCAATGGTTTTATTAAAAACCTCCAAGCCTGTAAAAGTAAGGTTTAAACTTAAAGGTCGCTGGTTAACCATCGATGGGTAGAAATAAGATATGCCCTTTATGCCTCCAAAAAGCAACATTCCATCTTTAGCCTTATAGAAAGAATATTCGTTAAACTGGTTATTCTGCAATCCGTCGCTCTCATCAAAAGTCTGTTTCAGGCCTTTATCTACATTAAATTTAATAAGTCCGCTGTTCGTCGAAATCCATAAATTTCCATCATCATCAGGCTGGATACCATAAACTGTTCCTTTAACAAAATCTTTGCGTGATTTGAAACTGATAAAAGCCTGCTGTGTTTCATCATAAAGGCTCATCCCCTCACGGGTACCCATCCAGATCCGGTGTTTTTTATCTTCGGTAATACAGGTTACAATGTCTTCGCTTTCTTTTCCGTTTAAAGCCGTTCCGAAAAGCATATTATCGGGATAGAAAAGGGTAACACCGTTGGTGGTTCCGATCCATATCCTATGCTGACTATCTTCAAAAAGAAAGGTAATATCGTCGGAAGTAAGTCTTTTGCCTGCTTTATCGAGGTGAATGTGCGTAAAAGATTGTGTTTCGGGATGAAACTGATCCAGACCAGAACGCGTACCGACCCAAATGCGGCCTTTGTAATCTTTTACTATGCTGTACACCAGATCGCCGGCAATACTGTTGGGCTTATTATCATCGTGGCGATAGCGTTTTACGGAACCATTATTTGGATTCAGAATGTTTAAACCACCGTTATGCGTACCAATCAATACATTGCCCTGAGCATCAAATTCGATGGCTTTTACATTATTGGAACTTAGGCTATTTGCATTATTTTCCTGGTTCGAATAATAGCTCACGGTATTGTTATTCCTGTTCCAGTAGTTAAGGCCTTTATCGTTGGTACCGATCCAAAAATTATCTTTTGCATCCTGTTTAATAATACCGATCACCTCATCGTTTAAAGAGGTTCGGCCTGTATTCTGACTTAAAAGATTAAATTTGATATCATCTTTATGGTAATAATTTACCCCGCCGTAATAAGTACCCAGCCAGATTGCCTTTTGCCTGTCCTGAAAAAAACAACGTACAGAATTCTGGCTGATGGTGTAAGGCTGCGAAACCTGGTGGTAATAATTATCAAAACTTGTTTTGCTTAAATCGAATACCGAAAGCCCTTTGAAAGTACCGATCCACATATTGCCATCCGCATCTTTACCAATACACCTTACATTGTTATCGGCAATACTATTTTTGCCAGGCTGATGGGTAAAAAAGGTGTTTTTTGCTGTTGGTGTGTTATACCTGATCAGTCCGTTACCCTCGGTTGCCACCCAGAGGTTTTCTCCATCAACATACACATCGTTTACGGCAGGTTTATCAGCGCCGAGGTTTAATTTGGCAAGGTTATGGCCCTGTGCGTTAAATTTAAAAAGTCCCACTTCCGTACCAATCAATATATCTTTATTCCATGAGCTGATGTAAGAAATCTTTTTAATACCGTGCTCGAGTGCATTAAAATTAACCTGTTTAAATTCGGCTGTTCCTGCGGCCAATTTAAAAACACTACCGGCAATAGTGGTTGCCCAGATGTTGTGCTGTGCATCTTCGGCAATGGATGATACGTACCACTCTCCCAAACTCCGTGGAAGTTTATAATTCACAAAATTATCGGCTGCATAGTTGTAACGGCTGATACCCTGGTTTCCACCGATCCACAAACTACCCTTATGATCGATAAACAGATTACGGATGTAATGCGATTGCAAGGCATTTTTATCGCCTTCAACAGGGCGGTAAACCTTAAACCCTTTACTATCGTAACGGTTTAAACCATCCTGTGTGGCCATCCAGATAAAACCAACACTATCTTGTTTAATTGCGAAAACCGTACTTTGCGATAAACCTTTATCAACCGAAATATTGCGAAAATAACGTTCTTTCAATTGTGCATGTGCGCTGCCAAAAATAAAAAGTAGCCCTATACCGATTACCAGGGCAGTTAGCCAGCGTTTATAATTGGCATTATCCGATATTTTAAAGGTTTTGCTTTGCAACATGTTTTTCAAATTTAATGATTTGATCGATTAATATTTTATCTCATAGCTTAATGCGATCGTCATGCTGTCCCGAAGCTTCGGGATCAGCATCTTTCCTGCTATTATAGACCCTGAAATAAATTCAGGGTGACGACAATGATTAAATATCTTGCAAAATTGATTCAATTATTCTTTATCATAAAGCGCCACATCAGGCAATTGATCAACCACTTCCTGTTTATTCAGTTTTATTTCCTTCATTTCGAGTAAAAGAGAACTCCCTACCTGTTGTGTTTTGTATGGTTTTCCGTTAAACCTGATCGGTAAATCGCCATAATTAAACAATGATTTAGCCTCTTTTCCAGATACCTGCAGCGATGCTTTTTTATTACCATCCAACTGCGCCCTGATATCCCAATCGCCCACCTGTAAATGGTAAATTCCATTTGTAGTTGATAACGTTTTAATGATTTCGGTTTTGCCATCTTTTACCTGAATGAGGGTTAAAAACCTAAACTTTTGTGCAGGCAAAGAGGTAATGCCCGCATGCCATTGATCTACAAAGTCTTTAATTTTCCCTTCGTCGTTGGTTACCTTATTCCAGTTTACCGCAGCCTCGTAAAATTTGTTGTGTATGTTTAGGTTTAATGCGCTGTTGGCAAACACAGTGGCATTTACGTTACCGAGATTGGTTTTTAAGTCAAAATGCTGTTCATTCGCTTTATCTGTAGGCTGCACTTCGATGGTGTAATAAGGTGCGTGGAACTGTGTGGTCCATTTTACTGGTTTATTGGCTTCCAGTTCATCGTACAATAAAATATAACCGCCTGTTAACTGGAGCATGTGCCTGCGGTACAGGGTTACGCCACTTTCGCCATAACCATTGGCCTTGTTCGGCACTAAATTGATCTGTTTAAACCGATCCAGCCAAAATTCGCTTTTAATTTCGCCATAGGCATTGCTGGCATCGCCCAAAGCATATTGAATATGCCCACCAGAAATTGCCCTCGCAATCCAGCCATAACCCTCTTCGCCTATTTTCTGGTTTAAACTATCGGCTAAAATGGTGTTATAGGCTTTCGAGCTTCGGTAATACAATAGATTATGTTTATCGCTGAAATTACTGTAATAACCACTGCCGCCAAACAATACCTTGCCCTTGTAATTAACGGTAAATGCATTTTGAGAGGCATGCCCATGACCAGAGGAACCAAACGGACTGCTAAATAGGTAGCTGCTGAGGGTTTTATCGGCATTCGCCAGATCATCGTGCATGGCCACCACACCAACATCTGCAAAATCGCGGCTCTTGGGCAGTTTTTCGGGCGATAAAACAGCTAATTTACGATCGGGTTTATAATTTAACAGGCGGAACAACAGAAAATCATCGGTTCCATGAAAGTAATCGGGATGGGTTGTTTTAATCTGTTTTACATACCAATTGAGATAAGGATTATCCATCCTGTAAGTAAGCGCATCGGCAAACCAGGCTTCGCCTTTTACTACAGTCGGAATATTTTCCCACATATCACCAATAGCCGTAGAGGCCGAATTATTGGGATGCGTGTACAATAGATAATAAGGTAAATTCTGCATCCAGGGTAGTTTAAAATAATCAACACCACTAAAATCGCCGAACATTTGCGAGAGGTAAATAATCGATTTAAAATTAACCCTGAAATAACCATTCCCTTCGTGCCAGCCACCGTCGGTTGTACCCAAAACAGGGAAACGAGCCGACCATACTTCGTACATATAAGTTAACCACTCTTTAGCCTCGGGTACTTCGTTAACCACCGCAACAGTGGCAATGGCGAGGTTGCGCAAAGTAATCTGCCATACGTGGTTATCGCTAACATGCAGCTCGAAACGGTTGGGCAGATGATCGTAAACGCGTTTAGCCCTGATAGTGATGATGTTTTTAAACAGTTCTTTCTCCTGCGGATCAAGAAAAGCGTAACCGGCATCGTAAAACCAGCCCAAAGCTTCCAACACGGCCCCACTTGTAAAATCATCGCCTGTAGCCAATCCGTTGGGATCCATTTTGGCAATATTCAATGCCCGGCGTTTGGCATCAAGGATAAAACGTTTATCGTTAGTAAGCTGATAGGCAATACAAAGGTTTCGCACAGGTGTGCCCACGGCATCGCCAAAACCATGGTACATACGTTCGATGATAATCTTTTTTTCGTGGTCGTTTTTGCCTGTAGTATCGATAATCCGTTGGGGTTTTTCGGTTGGCAAAGGTTCTTTCATCAGTTTTTCGGCAAAAACGATAAACTTTTTAGCTTCGGGATTCTGTAGGTTATTGCGGTAAAAATCTTCCCCGATTCTGTTCATACCCCATAATAAAGGGTGTACTCCCTGGTTACGTTTCAAAACCTCACTTACCGGTGGAGAAACTTTTTCACTGGCATATTTGGTATCCACTACAAAATTATACACCGGCGACCACGACCAATTGTTATTTCCTTTTAAGGCATAAGCATATTTCCAAAACCATTTGCCTGGTTTAAGGGCCTTATGTAGTGGATAAACCGCCCAACGTTGCACTTCACTGGCTATTAAATTGCTCTTAAAATCCTGATCGCTGGCCAAAACTACCTTATAACGCACATTGCCAATATTCGGATCTTCGGGTACTTCACTTCCGCTTTCCATGGGTTTTACCATATCTTTTCCGTTGGTGCCAGGCCAAAGCAAAGCCGGGGCATTTGTAGGTACGGTAATACCGTTAGCCGGATAAGGCCACTCACGCACCCTCGCATGTAGTTTTTCAGCAGTTAGTTTTATAACAGCAGGTTGCTGGGCAAAGCTGGTTAGGTAGAGAAAGGATAGGATTAGGATGATTATTTTCATTAGCAAAATGTCGCCCCGATGGGGCTTTGTTTATTTTTTCTTATTATATGTCTTGTTACCACAATATCACCCCGATGGGGCTCAAACATGCTTGTTTACTTTTTATCACAATGTCGCTGTTACTGGGCATTTATCGCTACATCACACGTATCGAGTCAACATTATTGAAACAATAGCAATCACCTCTAAGGCCCATCGGGCCGGCATTACAATAAAGTAACTACAAGCCCTTTAAAGCCCCGTAGGGGCGGCATTATGGTGGGCTTAGATAAACTCAAAAAGATATCTACTGTCGTATTCTACTTCAAAATCTGTCAGCATTTTTAAATACTCGGCCTTAAATGTCTTTTTCCTATGATGCTCTTCCTGGTTGATGATGTAATTAATTACATTATCCCTTTGACTCTTTGCATAAGAGAAAGCACCATATCCTGCCTGCCAATTGAATTTCCCTTTAACAAAGCCTTGTTCGTTAATCCATTTGCTGCTACTGGCCTTTACAATAGCCATAAAATCAGAGATGCATGTAGTAACAGGCATCCCGAAAAAAATATGGACATGATCAAGCCAACCACCTACCGCTAAAGGTTTCCCGCCATTTGCGGATATTATACCGGTTATGTATTTGTGAAGTTCGTCTCTCCACGGCTTTACGATTATATTTTGTCGGCCTCTTACCGCGAAAACCGCATGTATTGAGATTTGTGAGTACGTGTTTCCCATAACATAATGTCGCCCCGATGGGGCTTATATTTCATTGTAATTTTTATTATGCTTACAGGGATTAAGCAAGTACTATAGTTTGCCTTAACAGGCTAGCGGGATATTTTTATCGCACTATAATTATGCCAAAGGTTATCAGCGAAATCCAACTCTGCAGATTTAGCTTCGCTGGACATTTACCCGGTTCTCGAATGCTTTGTACATCGCTCGAAATGACGAACTTTTTGGGAAGAAACCTACAACCCTGCCGTAAATTTATCCCCATTTGTTTTGCACCATTGTTTTAAATAAGTCCTCATTGTTATTAGTTTCTTTTTATATTTATGATCTACTGCCAGGTTATTCATCTCTCCCGGATCTTTTGTTAAATCGAATAACTGCTCTTTTATCTCACCTTTATTGTACACAATGTATTTGAAATCTTTGGTAATTACCGAACGGCCGCTGATGCCCAACAACTCTTCATTATCAGCGAAATCGGTTTCAATTACCAGGGTATCGCGCAGGTTTTGCCCGGGATTATCCAGTTTTTTACTGATATCTATTCCTTTTAAATATTTTGGCTTTGCTATGCCTGCCAAACCACAAATAGTAGGGATTATATCTGTTCCATTGCAAACCAGCATATCGTCTGTACGGGCTTTCCATTCGCCCATTTTTGCAATAATGAATGGCACTTTTGAAGCTTCTTCGTATAAAATCTGTTTCTGGTTCCAGCTGTGGCCTGCATAACCATCACCGTGGTCGGCTGTAAAAACAATGATGGTATTTTTTTCTACACCATACTTTTTTAATGAGGCCATTACCATTCCGATATAACCATCTACTTTTTCTACCAGGCGATTATAGGCCCAGCGGTATTGCCGCCATTGAT
>NZ_DJDT01000208.1 GCF_002432345.1 Pedobacter sp. UBA5917 | reverse complement strand
CAGCAATGTGCTTTCACACAAGGCCACCTCACATCAAAAAAACAGCGGCACTTTGTTTTGTGCAGTAAATATCAATGAAGTTAAAATTTTTGCAAGACCTGCACAAAACCACTGCGTTTTAGGTTTGGTAGTGCCAATTATTCTGTTTTGCTACTGTTTTTTTGATTTGCCCGCACTTGGGATTGACGGGCGTTCTTCGGTAAAACCTGTTAGTTTTCAAAGCAAGCTAGCATAACGCCTTAAAAAGGCCTGTCGATATTATCTGTTTTTAGCGGTATAATCTCCCAGATGAGAAAGCATTTTCTTAAAACCATTTATGCTCCAACCTCAAACTGTAAACCACTTAGATAACGGTATAACCCCTGTTCGTTATCAATCAATTCGCGGTGCGTACCCGATTCAACGATCTTGCCGTCTTCTACTACGATAATCTTATCGGCTTCTCGTATGGTAGATAAGCGGTGTGCAATGATGATTGAGGTACGGCCCTTCATCAGTTCTTCGAGTGCTTCCTGTACCAAACGTTCCGATTCCGAATCCAGTGAAGAGGTGGCCTCATCCAAAATCAATATTGATGGGTTTTTTAGCAATGCACGGGCAATAGCAATGCGCTGGCGCTGTCCGCCCGATAGTTTTACCCCACGCTCGCCCACTACGGTTTCGTAAGCTTCAGGAAATGAGCTGATAAAATCGTGTGCATTTGCCCTTTTGGCCGCCTCCATAATTTCTGCTTTGCTTGCATTTAACCGGCCATAAGCAATGTTTTCGAGTATAGTTCCACCGAATAACATCACATCCTGAGGTACGATGGCCACCTGGTTCCTGATATCGGCAAGAGAATAGGCTGCCGCAGGTTTTCCATCAAAAAATATTCCGCCGGCCTGTGGATGATAAAATTGAAGGATCAATCCTGCTGTTGTCGACTTTCCGGAGCCACTTGGCCCTACAATTGCTACTTTTTGTCCGGCTTTGGCTTCGAAAGATATATCCTTAAGTACCTCCACTTCCGGTCGCGAAGGATAGGCGAAATTAACATGGCTAAAACCTAGGTTCCCCTCAATTTTCTGGTCAACCACGTTATCTTTTTCATTAATGGATACGGCCTCACCTTTTTCTGCCAGTATTTCGAGCACCCTTTCGCTGGCTCCTACAGCCTTTTGCAGGTTGGCGAACAGCTCGGGGAAACTGCCCAGCGAACTGCCCAGAAACATGGCATAAAGGGAGAATTTTAACAGCTCGCCAAAGGTAATTTCGTGCTGACTTACCAGCACACAGCCATAGCCCACCACGGCCAAAATGCCGCCGAAAACACACAGTACAATGAAAGAAACAAACATGCCCCTGTATTTTGCACCTTTAATGGCAATATTGGCTACCTCGCGGATGGTATTGCGGTAACGCGTGGCCTCGTACCATTCGTTTACAAAAGCCTTTACATTGCCAATGCCCATCAGGGTTTCTTCTACAATGGTATTGGATTCGGCCATTTTATCCTGTGCCTGACGCGAGATTTTTTTGATGAATTTACCGAACAGCACGGCAAATACCACCATTACAGGTAATACAAGCAACAATGCAAAAATGAGTTTTTTAGAAATAACAGCCATAAAAACAATACCGCCCACCAACAGGATGGCCTGCCTTAACATTTCGGCAATTGTGGTGGTAAGTGTATCCTGAACCTGCGATAAATCGGCCGATATCCTGCTGTTAAGCTCACCAACCCTGCGGTTGGAGAAGAAGTTCATCGGTAGGGTGATCAATTTGAAATAGGTGTCGCGTCTGATGTCGGCCAGTGAGCGTTCTGCTACGTTTACAAACCATAATATACGGAAATAAGATACAACGGCCTGCAATGCCAGCACAACAAAGGCCAATAGCAAAATACCCTGGATACTGGCCGGAAGAAAACTATTAGTGTGTTTACCCTGGGCAGTATCAATTAATGCACCGATAAATGTTGGGAACGATAGGCCGACTAAACTTGAAAGGAACAGGAAGAATAAAGCGGCTATAAATTGATTACGGTATGGTTTTAAATAAGTGAGCAATCGTGCAACATGGCCTAATGTTTCCCTGTTTATCTTCGCTTTTGATAATTCTACGCCCGGTGCATTCCCGCTGTTTAATTGTTTTCTTGCCATTATGTTTAATTTTATGCAGCAATCAAAGCTGCATTTTTTGGGTCAATATTTTAATACCTTCCAGCCCGAAAGGCAATTACAATAATTAAGACGGTGGAAAACAAAAATTACTTTAAAAAAAAAATAAAATTTAATAAAAGGCAAAAATGCATGTCAATATTGTGATCAATAACATGTTCATTATTTAATGAACATTAAATAGATCTTAAAAAAGAAAAGATATTTAACATCTTAGATGTTCTCAGGTGGCTGAGGTGGTTAATTAAATAGCAGCCTTTTGTTTTTTTATGACCACCTAAGACACCTGAGGCCACTTAAGCTTACACGACGCAAAATTTAAAGTAATTAAAAGTATTAAACATGCAAGCTCATCTCAATCCGATAGTTATCGGATTTTTTAGGGCCAAAACCTAATAAGGACTAGGGATAGCAAAGAGCTCTTAAAAAAAAGATCAGATGGCCGGGTGGTTTGGGAGTGGGTAATGAGACAACACTGTTTTTTTCTTGGCCTGTTTGTTCCTGCCCGAAGGCGCAGTAACATTTAATACTGAAATGTATTTTGTAGGATCGCCCAGCGCTTCATAAATTACCACCTCGCCGTACTCAGGTTCCCTTAGTACTTCAGGATTGTTTTTCAAAGCATCAAAATTCCTCTTATTCAGCTGGCTTATCAAATGTTCTTTATCCTGAACAAAAGGGATAAGCAAACCAGGTTTACGAGGCGTCATCCACTGATCGTTCAGTTCTGAATAAGGGAGTTTAACCTGTCCGTTTCCTACAATCAGCAGAGTGCCACCAATAATGACCAAAAATTCGCCCATCCAGATTACCCATAATAAAATGCCTGAAATATTGCTGCTCCCCTGTATGCGGAAAGTACCGATTTCGTTTAAGGCTACAATCTCTTTAAAAAGAATACCGGGATGTACAAACAGGAATCCCATATCCAATATCAGTTGTTTTAGGTCGGTTGAACTCTGGCTAAAAGTAAAGCCACGCCGACTATACATTACCGCATCAAAGAAAACCCATTGCACATAAAAGGCAAGCAAACTGCATACAATGGCAATTAAAAGTGCAATCTGGAAGTTTCTGATCTTACCGATTTTGATGCCAAGATTGATCGTCAGTCCAAGGCCCATACCCAATAAGAAAGCACAGATGGCAATAAACCAGATATTTGGGATTAACTGCGAAAGAATGATGTAAAAAAGCGGTAAGAGGAGCGAGGCAACAATGCCGATAGCGAATGTTGTGATCACGCTGGCTGCCGAAGCATGACCTGCAGGAGTGTATTTTTCTACCATGTGAGTGTATAATCAGATTTTAATCTCAAAAACAGCAGGAAGAAAAAATTGTTTGGAGATAAATCTCTTTTGTGCGATTTTTCTCTGTTTTTGAGGGTTGATGGCTATCGCACGCTATTTCCCCCACAAAAAAGAGTGGTTTATTTAAATGGTAACAATCACTTTAATCTTTTTGATAAAACAGCTTGGAAAAAATCTTGATGCTACTTAGTTTATTATCATTAAACTGGTAAAAATGACTGATACCTGCAGTTTTAGAAGTAATTTCTACAGTATTGGCACTTGTGTTTCCATCCGGAATATTCATCTGTTTAAAAAATGTAGCGCGGTCCATTCCAACTGTTACCCCATTTTGCAATGGAATTTCGTTACCCAGTATAATCGAATTGATCAGCTCCAGTTTTTTTGTGTTTTTATCGGGGTAAAATCTTACATAGCTTTTTTGCAGGGCGAACATTTTCGTCGGGGCCGTGCTTCCGTTTTGATAAGCCTTAACTTTATCGCCTGTACTCGAAATTAATTTTTTGTTGGCATTTTCGAACGATCTGAAACTGTTGGATGTTCCCAGTGGATAACGCAAAAACTGATCTTCTCGTACCAGGTGCAGTGTATCTTGGGCAATGCTTTTTGCCGATAGGTTTATGCTGCAAAGCAAGCAGATGGCTAAAAGGGTTAATCTGAAATTTTTCATTTTGAGTCGTATTAATTTAAGAATATGCTAAGATAAACCAATTAACCGGAATCTAAATGGATAAAATTTTCAAAAAGATGGAGAATCTGGCCGAATGCCCGAATCAGATGATAAGATTGAATTATTAATATAGAAATTTGTCATCCTGAGCTTGTCGAAGGATCATCCATAATATCATGAACGGCGTTTCGACAAGCTCAATGTGACAAAAGCTAAAAAAGCTCCAAAGTGATCAGAACTCTTCCTGCTTTGGAAGGCTGATATATTTAAAAATATTAATTGTTGCGATGATCTTGCGGAATGATATTCTTGTCGAAATGGTGGTGACGATAGAAATTTGCCCTGTCTATTTCAACTGCTTCATCTTCCATTGTTAATGCTGCAGGACTGCCAATAACCTTCCTGATGTGGTTTTCCATTTCAGGAGTAACCTCGTCCATAATATACCTTGGCATAGCTTCCAATTGTTCCTGGTGAAAATCAGGTGCAAGGATCTGTTTTTCATTGGTATCAAGATCGATAAGGCCGATCGGTACCAATATCTTTTTATCTTCTACGGATGTGGTACCTTCATCAAGCAAAACTATAACATAACGCACAGTGTCTGCTTCGGGATCAAAAAGCAGGTCAGCCACTTTACCAATCCGGTTTTCGCCTGTTTTTACCGGCCAGCCTTTAATGTTTGCTTCGCCTGAGGTAAGGGTATAATCGCTATGAGATAATTCTAGAAGATTGCTGTAGGTGATCTGATTGTAATTCATAATAAATAGATTAAAACTTGTGTAATAGTAACACCTGCTCTAAGCTATTGGTTTGTGTTTTTTTGATTTAAAAGGGTTATTGCCCAACAATCGTGAAGCTGTTTTTTGATTATGATAGCGTCTTTTTTGCTGAAAATAAGCAGTTTAAGGTTGCTTTTTCGGCAATTTGAAATCTTTTGTGGTTTCTTGATTCTGATCTTGAAATGACAATAAAAAAGCCGGATAAATGGATATCCGGCTTTTTTTTACTCTTCCTCCTGACGGCTTGGTTTGCAAAGAAACACCAGGATTCCGATACTGGTTAGTACAGAAAACAATCCGATACTTAGGTTGATCATTTCAATCATACAATGTGGTTTAGTTTAGTGGATACAATATATTACTTTTTTGTGACGAAAGAAAAGAACATTGAAATTGTTTGAAAAAAAGTTATAGCTAAGAGTTGTGGCGTTAGCTAACATTGGAAATATGCTATAAAATTTCAGGCTGAAAAAACTTATAGTTAAAGTAAGTGTACACCCGTTTGCAGGTAGCCATCTGAGGCTGTTGCTTTTACAGTATTAAAGCTGAAAATATGCTTTATTGATGTTGTTATGCCGTTTTTTTGTGTAAAAATAAATTGTTTCTCGTTTACAGCCAGTTACCGGAAAGGGCTTTGTAAATGATTTTAAAGATGGTAATTTCGGCCTATGAAAGTTAAGGTAGTCGCTATTTTAGAAACGGAATTTAAGCAGGAGCAGGCGCTGGCCAAAATTATGAACAGCAGGTTACAGCGGGCTGCAAAAGAATTGCAGGACTTTCATTTAACAGCACTTTCGGGCAGAAGATCTTCAGCACACTACCTTGATATACAGCTTAGCTACAATCAAAAATACAAAATCCGCTACCGGATTATAAATGATGTACCTGCAGATGTAGAATACCTCGTTGCCGAAAGCTGCAGCAGACTTGGCTACATTTTATGGAGAAATGTGGTTGCCGAACAGGACAGGCCCGTTTGGTAAAACCAGGAATTTAAACCTTAGCATATATCATTATTTAAGCAGAGAGGTATAGAAGAATATAATAACCTTTAATAGTCCCGATTTTTAGGAATTAAAGTCTTCAATGTTATTCGTTGCGGGATACTTATAGCTGTAAATTATTGACCTTAGCTCAAAATGCCGAACGACGGCCTCCGCCATCTACAATAGAAACCGTGCCGGTAATGTATTTCGCACGCGGCGACACCAGGAATACGGCCATATCTGCCATATCCTGTACCTCCCCAAAATGTTGTAGCGGTATTTCAGTTTCCGCATATTTCTGGCCTTCGTTGCCAGGGAAATACGGGCGTATATTATCAGTATCAATAAGTCCGGGTTGCAAACAGTTTACCCTGATGCCGTATTTGCCCAATTCGGCCGAAAGCTGTTTAGCCCACATCGCCAAAGCAGCCTTGGCCACAGCAGAAACATTTAACGAGCGCAATTCGTAAGTACTGGTCAAATTTAAGATAGTACCCTGTTTACGGGCCATAAAATGCGGTATTAGGGCCTGGGTAAGCTGCCTCGGGCGTTCAAAATCTAAAGCCATTGATATATTCCATGGTTCTTCCGGTCCGGCAACATCAGCAGGTTGGCTTTGCCCTGCATTGTTAACCAGGATGTCTATGTGGCCCAGTGCGGATAATGCAGCGGAAGCAATTTTTGCAGGTGCATCGGGCGCTAGGAGGTCCTGCGCAAAAACAACTGGCGCATGGCCACCATTTGCAATAATCTCACTATAAAGACTGTTTAACGAATCGAGGTTGCGGCCGGTAGCGAAAACTTTTACACCTTCTGCAGCCAGTTCTTTTGCTATTGCCCTGCCAATGCCTTTGGATGCACCGGTTACCAGTGCGGTTTTTCCTTTTAAATATAAATCCATATTTCTTCGCGATTAAAATTACCTTGCAATAATAACCGATACCGCGTATTTTTATTGGATGTACAACCACTTGTATGGTACATACAAATTTGTAAGTAATGACTGCACGAAAAGAAAATTCGACCTATACCCTTAACGAAAAGTTTATAACAGAATGCGATCTCACCTACGCGGCAAACAAAATCGGTGGGCGGTGGAAAATTGTAATATTGGATAAACTTGGAAACCGGAAATTGAGGTTTGGCGAACTGAAAAAGGAGTTTCCATATATCACTGAAAGAATGCTTACACTCCAGTTACGTGCCCTTGAGCAGGATGAACTGGTTAAAAGAACGGTTTACGCCGAGATTCCACCAAGGGTTGAATATGAACTAACACCAATGGCTTTGGAATTTCTTCCTATTTTTTGTCAATTGAGTGCCTGGGGCAAGAAAAATAAGGCATTAAAAAGAGGCGATCATATTTGAAAAAACCGCTCAAGTATTGCATTAATCCTTAAAAACCCAGCCCAATACCTGCGCTCAGCATTCCATAACCTCCTGAAAAGCCATAGGAACCATAAATTCTGACAACCGGAAATTTAAATTGAAAGCCAACATCACCACGGAATGTTTTAAGATAGGTTCTTTTGAGTTCAAAAGGATCCTGATAGGTAATATAAGCCACCTGATCGTTGCGTAAACTATTTGGAATAGGGAAATTTCCTTTTAATCCCAGGGTAGCAGATGATATGCTATAGCCCAAGGAGAGAAAGGAAGTAAAAAAATCAATCTCTTTTGAAATAGTAGCCTGTAAGAGGTAATTGTCGAATTTGCCATATATTTTCTGGCCCAAAAAATCAGTAGCCTGTTCCGCATTTTCTGGTATCATACCGTCAAGTGGTCTAAGGTTAAGTCCTCTATTGTAATTTAACCTGTTAAAGCCTATCAATAGTGAAAAATCGAATGGTGTTTTCTTTACTTCTTTCGCCACAAAGTCTCTCACAATATTATGTTTTATGCCGAGGCCGAACAGCGAAATTGATCCAAAACGTTCGCCAAGTTTTATTCTCGGTGCTGCCCTTACCATCAGCTCGGTATTTGCCGCAAAACCTACTGTAAGCTGAACTTGTGGCGTTGGAACAACGTTTTCGATAACTGCACTGGGAAGTTCAAAGGAGATCAGTTTATTTCCATTTCCATCAAAAAGATCCATGTATGGGCCATTACTGTATCTGTTGCCGGTAAAGGTTGGAGAGTTTATTTTAGTCGGATCAGAAGGGCGAAGGTTGCTTGATAAACCGATGGCTGTTACGTCGAATGTTTGTTTCGATGTGGGAATCAGCGATCCGGTTGCCATTATCCTAAGGTCGAAATGCAATGGCTTTATCGTTTGGGCCGTATTGGCCCATCCACTGTTCATCCCCAGCCCGAAACCATAAAGAAGTGGTCTTGAATAAGCATCAACGAGTTTCTCAACGTCAGCGGGACCAGCCTTGATTAACTGTTCGAAATTGAATTGTGCATTAACGTTTTGGATAAGAAATAAGGAGAGACTGATCAGAAATAATAACTTTTTCATCAATAGGGGCTTCAGCAGGTGATATTATGAGCGGATATGTATTTCAAACCACCAGCTGCTGAAAATGTTTGCCTCTTATTTTTATAAAAGAAAATGATTTATCAATCTACTATTTGATTTTTTAAACTTGACAGGACGATCTGTTTTCGATAGTTCTGCCAAGCTTTATTTTTCGATCTTATTTATTTTGAATCAACCGGTACAATTTCGAGTGCAGCTCCTCCGCCGGGTGCCAATTCGAGCGTTAATACACTGGCTGATGTTACTTTGGTTTTTGTTATTTTGTAAAGTTCGGGATGTTCTTTCCAATCGGCACCTTTAGCATCGGCATAAACTGTTGCGATATAACTTTTATCCTTATCCAGAAAAGATAGAGCGATTTTTGTTTTTCTGGCATTTTCGTCGGTAATGGCGCCAATATACCAGGCCTGCGAATTTTTACCTTTGCGGGCTATAGTGATGTAATCGCCTGGTTCCGCCTCAATAATTTTGGTGTCGTCCCAGTCGGTCGGAACATCTTTAATAAACTGAAATGCATCCGGATGTGCCTCGTAATTTTCAGGACAATCTGCCGCCATTTGTAAAGGGCTATACAAAGTTACATAAAGTGCCAGTTGCTTGGCCAACGTGGTGTGCACCTGACGGCCTGGATCGCCGGATGCATAACCTTTCAGTTTAAAGATCCCGGGCGTGTAATCCATTGGTCCGCCCATTAATCTGGTAAAGGGTAAAATCGTTTCGTGCTCGGGCGCGTTGCCATTGCTAAAAGCATTGTATTCATTTCCCCGTCCGGCCTCACTGGCGATAAAATTGGGATAGGTTCTGTGCAAACCCGTTGGCCTCATCGCTTCGTGAACGTCGATCATCACTTTATGGTCGGCAGCCTTTTGGTTTACACGGTTAAAATGATTCACCATCCATTGCCCGTCGTGGTGTTCTCCTCTGGGGATTATCTTGCCTACATAACCGGTTTTAACTGCTGGATAGTTAAATTTATTCATAAAACAGAAAGCCGTGTCGAGCTGACGTTCGTAGCTGCTTGCCGAACCCGAGGTTTCGTTATGCATAATCATCTTTACATTTTTGGATTGGGCATAAACGGTAATCTCCTTAAGGTCGAAATCGGGATATGGGGTAACGAAATCGAATACTTCCTCCTTCCAGTTTCCAAACCAATCTTCCCAGCCGGTATTCCAACCCTCTACCAGCACACCACCAATACCGTTTTTAGCAGCAAAATCGATGTATTTTTTAACATTGGCGGTATTTGCGCCATGTTTTCCGCTGGCAATCAGTTTTCCGTTCCGGTCAACTTTATCCATATTTTCGGCATAACTCCAGGTACTTTTTCCGGTCTGCATTTCCCACCAAACACCAACAAATTTCATTGGTTTTATCCATTCGGTTTCTGCAATTACCGAAGGTTCGTTCAGGTTTAGAATCATTTTTGAATCCAGAATATCTGCGGCCTTATCGCTAACAATAACCGTTCTCCATGGTGTACTAAAAGGAGCATGCAGGTAAGCTTTGTTGCCCAAGGCATCGGGCACCAGATTTGAACTTAAACCATTTGTTGCTTTATTAACATGCAACTGCATGGCCGGATAATTAATTAATGCAGCCTCGTGGATGTTGATGTATAAACCTTCTGCAGTTTTTAGCATTAATGGGGTTTGTACCGCAAACTGATCAGGAACGGTTCTTACAGCAATATCGGTTGCCGCTTTCTGCACTTTCCAGGCATCTATCTGGCTTAACGGCGAAGTGGTGTAAATATATTCGTTTGAATCGTAATCGCCCGGGATCCAGAATGCCTTATGATCGCCTGTTAAATTAAATTCGGTGAGTTCATCGGTGATGATAAAATAATTCAGTTCGGTCTGTTTTGGGAATATGTAACGGAAAGCTATTCCATTTTCAAACACCCTGAATATAATATCGAGCAGTCTGGGTTTTTCACTTTTTTCTTTTAGGTGTACGGTAAGCTCTTCATAATGGTTCTGTATGGTATTTGTTTCGCCCCATACCGGCTTCCAGCTTTCGTTTTTAGCCGTTTTTTCTATGTTAGTGATTTCGAAACCAGCATCCATCGGGCGCTGATCTGCCAGCTTAAAACCAAGGGAAGAATTCTGGATGATTACTTTATCCTTGTAACTAACGGTATAAGTTGGTACGCCGTTTGGGTTGAGGGCAAAACCAAGCTTCACCTGGTTAAGTGTTACTTCATTTTTATTGGTTTGCGCAATAACATTTCCCGTCGTTGTAATGCTCAGTAAAAGGACAACTATCTTTTTTATCATTTGTTACTATTTAATTCTCTATAAAATGAGGTTTTACTTGCTAAACCCGTCGTAATCTCGACCGGAGCATAGCGGAGTGGAGAGATCTACCTCGAGGTAGATCTCTCGGCTGCGTTGCACTTCGCTCAAAATAACGCTACTTTCAACAAGCTCAGGATAACCAGTATTAATACCCCGGATTCTGCTGTCCAGCTATTTTCGCATTTGCATTAAATTCGGCTAAGGGAATAGGCCACGAATAGCTTTTGGCCTCGTTAAAGGTTAAAGGCGTAGTCAGGTTTCTTGCTGTTCCATAAAACGCGGCTTCCTGTGGACCCAATCTCCAGCGGCAAACATCAAACCACCAGATACCTTCGTGGAAAAATTCGGCCCAGCGCTCGTAACGGAGTGGATTTGTACCCAATACAGGGTCGCTTATTGCTGGTGTTGCGGCATTTAACGAAGCATAATCCCTTACCGAAGGGGTATTAACTGGCAGATCGTAAGCCCTGCGGTGCACTTTGTTAATGTATTCAAGACCCATAGCCACATCGCCCGAACCAATGCTTGCCTCTGCATAAAGCAGGTAAACATCAGCTAATCGCAGGAAATACCAGTTCCATTTATCGTAGTTTACGTTATTGATATGGTAATCAATGGCTGCATATTTTCTAAATCCCCAGCCATAGGTATTGGGTTCGCCGGCAAGGTAATCGGGTTTTGAAACCGGTACATTTTGTTTTGGTCCGCCGTTCCAGTCGGTGTTCAATACATCAACCCATGGCTGTACCAGGTTTACGTATAAGCGCGGATCGGCTGTTTTGTTTGTTCTTACCAATATGGCCTGTGCTTTGTAAGCAGGATCCATAATCTGCGCAGGATTGTTAAAACTGGCGGGTTTACTGTTATCAAAAGCCGGGTTAGCAACCAGGGTATAATAGCCCAATGGATAACCAAAACGTTTAATGTTTTTATCGTGTACCCCAAGGTTTCCGCCATAACCCAAAGGCCTCGATCCTGTTTCGGTACCGGCCTCGCTTAGAATATATGGCGACCAGATTACCCCGTTCAACGTAGAAGCGTTTGGAACGCCACCCCAGGGGCCATAATTTCCTTTGTTGTCGGCATCTACATTGAGCTCGAATAACGATTCTTCGTTATACTCGTTTGCGGTGTTACCGTTAAATGCATCTTTGTATTTTGCAAAAGGCATCAGGCTTTTCCCACTGTTGTTAATCACTTCAAGCAGGGTTGTTTTAGCATTGGCCCAATCTTCGGTAAATACATAGGCTTTGCCCAATAAGGCTTTTGCCGACCATTTATTGGCTCTTCCAATTTCAGTTGCCGACCAAACTCTGTTATCGAGCAAAGTGGCAGCGTCCTTTAAGTCGGCTTTTATAAAATCCCATACCGCCTTGGTTGTTGCACGCCCTTGCTGGGTATCTTCCACATTTTTGGGTACTGCAGTATAAAGAGGAACGCCTTTTTTGCTTTCGTTAACACCGCCTGCTTTTATGTAAGCCTCACCAAATAGGGTTTCGAGCTGGAAATAATAAAAAGCCCTCATAAACTTGGCCTGTCCGCGGATGGCATCTATATCTGCTTTTTGCGATGAGGTAGCTTTATTGGCCTCAAAAAAATCGGCCGCGGCAAGCGTAACGTTACATACGGTTACACCTGCATATAAGGCAGTCCACGCATTTTGCGATTTGCCATTGGTAATGCTGAGGTTATTTGCAGTCATTTCGTTCCATGCCGCATCACCATTGTAATTTGCATCGCCAGTATGTGTCGAATTTTCGAGTGCTTTTGGCATCAGTTCGAAACCCCACAAACCAATACTTTTTAGGTTTCCATAAGCAGGGGCTAAAATGGTATTTAGCTCATCAAGTGTATTCGGAAATGATGAAGTAGAATTCTGGTCGGTTGGAACCACCAGTGAAGGATCTTTTTTGCAACCAGCTAATAAAACAATAGCCAGTATTGCAATAAATATTTTTTTGTACATCTTATTTATTTTATAGCATTTAGAAATTAACATCAAGCCCGAAAGAGTAAATCCTGGTTTGCGGATACTGGCTTACCACATCGATTCCGCGCGAGGTTACGCCCGAATAACCGGAAGGGGAAAATGAAGACCCGAGTTCGGGATCAAGACCCGTATAATTGGTGATGGTGAATAAGTTATTGCCCATTACAAACAACCTTAAGCTTCTAATTTTTGCTTTTTGCATAAAACCACCAGAAAAAGTATAACCGATCTGTAGGTTTTTCAATTTCAGGTAATCGCCTTTTTCAACGAAATAGCTGTTTACTGAAGAGTAGTTTCCATTCGGATCGAGGTTAAAGCTTCCATTTGTATTAACTACTCCCAAACGGGGTTGATCTGTTAAACCATTTCCGGCAAGGAAAGATGCCCCCCAAACTTTAGGAGAGGTATTACCATCAGAAAAAGGACGCATTTCGTAAGCTTTCACACCATTAAAAAGGTCTACCCCGGCTACACCGTTAAATAAAAAGGCAGCATCAAAACCCTTATAATTAAAGCGGAGATTTAATCCATAAACAAATTTAGGGTTGGGGTTGCCGATCACCTTGCGGTCCTGATCGTTGATCACGCCGTTTCCATCCAGGTCTTCGAAATGTAAATCGCCTGCATGGGCAGCAATACCGTTAACCGTTTGTTTCGCTGCCTCTGCATCAGTTTGGAAAATACCAAGCGATTTATATCCGTAAAACGATCCAAAAGGTAAGCCGGCCCTGGTGGTGGTAATGGTTTGGTTAGGCATAATCTGGAAAGATACGTCGCCGTTATTGTAATAGTTATAACCATCGCTTAACTCAGAAGTGGTTTGCGAGGTAAGTTTGGTAACTTCATTTTTATTATAACCACCTGTAAAACTAACGTCGAAACCTAGATTTCCGATTTTACTACGATAGCCCAGCAATAATTCGACTCCTTTATTGCTAACCGAGCCAATATTGGTAATGTAAGCACCCGAAATACCGGCACTTGGCGCCATAGGCAATGCATAAAGCATATCTTCGGTTTTCTTATTGTAATATTCGAGGGTAAAATAGAGTTTGTTTTTTAGCAGCTCTCCATCTAAACCGATGTTAAGCTCCTTAATGGTTTCCCAATGGAGGTCGGGATTTGGAATGGCACTGTAGGTAGTGCCGGGGATAATGGTTGCACCCGGTGAAAAGTTTGCCCCACCCGCACTGCCGTTGCCTAAGCTTGAAAATGGCTGATAAACTGATAGGTAGGAGTAAGGTGCAATATTGCTGTTCCCAAGTTCGCCATAACTTGCCCTGAATTTCAGTATATCGAATACCGGCAGTGTTGATTTAAAGAAAGGTTCCTCAGAAATATTCCAGCCTCCGGAAACTGCAGGAAAAGTTCCCCTTTGTTTATTCGGACCGAAAACGGTAAAGTTGGCATCTCTCCTGATTGATCCTGATAGGTAGTATTTTCCTGCGTAATTATAGTTTAAACGGGCAAATAAAGATTTAATTAAACCGTTGTTATCATTCTGGCCCGTAAAAAGATAGGTTGTGCTTGCCGTTGGGATAAACGAATAATCGGCCGCAGCGGCCGGCGAAACATTGTTTGCCGTAACATTTACATTATTAAATTTACTGGTAATCTGCTCGAAACCACCTACCGCGTTAATATTGTGCTTGCCAAAACTTTGGTTATAGGTTAATATAAAGTTGGTGAGCAGGGATTGATTTTCGACCGAAAGTTTGTTCAGCGAGTTTGAACCTGCGCCCACACCACCTATTGAAAAGGCATTCTGGAAATAGTTCTGGGTCTGGTTATAATACGAGTAACCCACATTGCTCCTGAAGGTTAAATGGAGCGGAAGCTGTACCTCGCCATAAATATTGGCCTGCAGGTTGTTCCTGTAATCTTCTACGCTGGCATTATCAACCGCACCTACCGGATGGGTACCTGAAAAGGATAAGCCCGGATAACCTGTTGGCAATGTGCCATATTTGCCATCTTTATTAAATACCGGAATAATAGGCAGGGTTCGGAAAGGAGCATTGTGCAATTGCGCTTCAACACCTACCGATTGCGGACTGGAAGTTTTACGGCGCGAAAGCGAAAGCTGTTCGCCGAACTTGAATATTTTGCCCAACCTGTAATTGGTGTTGATTCTGGCGCCTCCAATGTTCGAAAAGTTGCTCCGTGCAACACCTTCCTGTTTGTTGTAAAAGCCCGAAACCAGGTAATCTCCAATCGGGAACTGACCGCTTAATGAAATGTTATGGTTCTGCTCATTTGCATTTTTAAATGTTTCATCTATCCAGTTGGTATTGGCCAAAGTATCTAAGCGGGCCGCATTGGTAAACCTTCCTGGGTTGATGATGTTCTGTAATTTGATGTAACCGTCTTTATCAAGCAATTCGCCAACTTTTGGAGTGGTTATGCCATAACGGAAATTGTAATTGATCTGGGGAGAAGACGATGACCCTTTTTTAGTGGTAATTAACAACACACCGCCAGCCGCTGCGGCACCATAAATTGATGCTGCTGCGGCATCTTTTAAAACATCCATCGATTCTACATCCTGCACGTTAACGTTGCTTACATCGTTAACACGGATACCATCCACAATGTAGAGCGGATTGGGTTGGTTCAGGGAAGATAATCCCCTGATGATGATAGTGGGCTGTGCATCTGGAGCTCCAGAGCTTTTTACAATATTTACCCCTGCAATTCTTCCCTGTAAGGCCTCTGTTGCATTGGTGATGGGTTGATTCTTAAAAACATCACCTTTTACAGAAGATACTGATCCGGTGAGGTCTTTCCGTTTTTGTGTTCCATAGCCCACCACAACAACATCATTGAGCGAATTGGATTCCTCGGTGAGCTGAACGTTAATGGTGGTTTGTTTACCCACTTTTATTTCGCGGGAGGTAAAACCGATCGTCGAAAAAACAAGGATGTCGGCATCCGATGCTGTTAGGGTATAATTTCCGTTTCCATCGCTCAGGGTTCCCTTCGATGTTCCTTTAATGGAAATACTTACACCCGGAAGAGACAATCCTGATCCATCGGTTATTTTTCCGCTTACTGCTGCGGGTTGTGCGCTGACATGAAAAGTGAGCAAAAGCAGTAAAGGAATAAAAAGAAACTTTTTAAGTAATTGTTTTCTGTCCATAGTACTCTTTGTTAGGTTTATATTTGGTACCTCAAAGAGAAACTATAAATGAAAATGGAACAAATTTCAACGAACGAATATAAATGAATAGAGAATAAATATTTTTTAAATAGCTGATTATAAGGTTTTTGATTTTTTTAAATTCAGTCAAAATATAAACAAAATATAAGGGCCAATTATTCTTAAACGGCCTTTATAGTCATAATTACATCTTCAAAATCATCATTTGCTATTAAAGATTTCGATTTCAGCCTTGCCTTATAATTGTAAATGGTATTAACAGAGTACCCTAATATATGGGCAATTTTCTCTGTATCGTTAACGCCCAACCTGATGAGCGAAAATATCCTCAGATCGGTATTCAGTAATTGCGTAGGCATTAAAATGATCTGGTTTTCTGCAACAAACAGCGAATTAAAAGAAGCTACAAAATTTGGAAAGATTTTAAGAAAAGCCTTGTCGTAATTAACAAACAGTTCTTCGCGCTCTTTTTTTAGGTTAATATTATCAACCAGTAGTCTGATGTCGTCATATTTCTTAGTGATCAGCTTATTATCAACCGACCTTTTAAACTTCTCCAGTTTCTCAATATATTCGGAAATGAGGTTAAAATAATAGCCGATATATTCTTCCTTAATTTTATTGGCCTCATCCAGTTTGTTAACGGTTTCTTTCAGATTATTGTTGGCCTGTACGATAATTTTGTCGGCAATTTTAATTTTACGGAGCTGTTTGTAAATGATGATGGCAAAAATGATCAGGATTGCAGCTAAAGCGGTAAGCAGCGAAGCATAAAAAAACAGGGCGCGCCTTTGTTCTTCCACGCTATTGATGCGTTTACCTGCAATTAACGGTAGTATGGCGCCCATCTGGATTTTCCGTTGCCTGGCGCCATAATAGGTGGCATCGTCCATAGCTGCTTTAATGAAAACATAGGCATCATCAACATCTCCCCGTTGGTGCAGTAATTTTGCCAGATTGCCCAGTGCGGCAGCTTCTTTGGTTGATGATTTAACGTCAGCAATTGCGGCACGGATCAGCAGATCGATGGCTTTATCGCGCTTGTTGCTCTGGATAAAAATATCACTTAATGTAGAAGCGGTAACCGCAAACTGATGATCGGTTAAGGTATAGTTGGCCGTATTGAGCAATTTTTCGAAACTGATGGTCGCTGCCTCCATATCCTTGTTTTTTAAAGATTTAAGAGCATCGTAATACACGTGTTCGAACGATTTTTTCGGATAAAGTGCCAATGCCGAATCAATATACAGCCCGGCAGCTTTGTTGTAAATAGGACTGTAATAATTATCTTTTGTAAAGTCCGACAGGTCGTAGTAGGTTCTGGCAGTGATGAGGTAATATTCCTTTTTTCCTTCGTCCGAAAGCAGCTTAACCTGCACTGTTTTTAGCGAATCGAATGTTTCCTTAAACATTCCCGATGATAGCAGTACAAAGCCCAGCTTCACTTTACCGTAGGCAATTTTTGAGGGGTCCCGTTTTAGCCGACCAACTTCCTGGAGTTTAAAAGCATAGCTAAAAGCCTTTTCATAATTGAACGATTTATATTCGTTATACAGTTTCAGGTATACTTCATATCTGAAATTTAAATCGTCGGTTGAACTGAGCAGTTTCTCCAGTTTTTCGATGCGTCCGGTCTTTTCCTGATCATAAAAGGATTTTTTGCCCAATTCGTTGCGGAGTTTGATCAAAAGGCTGTTTTCATCCTGATCTGTATTGTTTTGACCGCTAAAGGTGTCTGTTTGGAAAATAAAAAGACAGATCAAACACAATAAATATTTCATCCGGGCAGAGATTGTTTTTTGGTCAGTAATGGTAGTTGATAAATTAAAGATTAATATAAAACATTAAAAAACCTAATCTAAATATCATTTTGGCATTTTAGATTAGGTTTTTGATAAAATAGGCGTTAACTATTGTTTTAATAGAAAATTAACTGATGGTTTTACTTTTTATAATAAAAATGTGCCTGTTCCTCAGTTGGCTGCCAGTTCTCATTTTTAAGGTTGTCTATTTTTAACTCGTCGTACAACTTTTTGGGCCCCATAACCGTAATGGTGTATTGATCCGGATCTTCCATGTTTTTCCCACCTGCTTTATAGAGTACAGCAAATTCATTCTTACTTAAAATTTTAAGAAGGTAAGGATCCAAAAATTCCATTATAGCTTTTGGATGGGGAAATTTTGATGATTTTTTAAATTCAATTTCAAAACTTCCCTCATATTTAAATGAAGGAGCATAATGAAATAGAAAATCTGGTTTTTTCTGTTGTTCGGCAAGGTATTTTTCGTAGTCAGTTTTCTGCTTAAAAACGATATCTTCCACTTTATAATCAAAGGGATAGAATTTGTTGAGTTCGGCAATCTGATTCATTTCAAACTGGTAGGTATGTCCATCATGAACCATCACCCTTTTTAAGTAAGGAGTAATCGTCCACGAACCGATTTCCCTTTGGTTTTGAATAATGCTCAGGCTGAAATTGGGGTTCCCCAATGAATTAACTATTTCATCGCCTAATTTGATATGCTTGATAAATACAGCAATTTGGGCAGAATCTTCGATTATAAAATTGTACTTTTTATAAGTAGTATCGTTTAATTGATGTCTTCCGATAATTTTTGTGGTTTTATCAACTTTTAAAGTTTTAAACAGGTTCTTTTGGGCGTAGATAAAATTTGCCTGGATCAGAAGCAAAATAACAATGAGCTTTTTCATTGAATGGGCTTTATATTTAGATTTTCGGCGCGAATATAACAGTTTAAGATAACCGCTATATTATTTTCAGAAAATTATGGCCTGAATTATAGCATAAATGATAATCTTCCGCGGATCCATAATTTAATTTTGCTCTCCATTAATCCTTTTCACCTAATCCATGTCAAAGCAACATACCTAATAAAAAATGAAAGCTTTAGAACAGAACAATATGGCGGAAGATGGAGATCGGTTTCCCAAAACGATGGTATTTTTTATCCTTGTATTAAGCGCTGCACTCATGGCGTTGATTTTGTTCAGGGATTTTATACATTTCTGATTTTAAAACAATCATGATCTCTTTTTGTTAAATTTATCTGATAAAAATCAGATATGAGTTACGATATTCAGCTATACCGCGTAGAAACCAAACAAAAAGAAACAACAGCCAATATTAAAGATTTTTTTGATAACGGTGAAAATTTAGTTCCTTTTACTGATGCACAGTTCCACGGATTAAAAGAAAGACTTTTAAAATATGGATATGAGCAAGAGCACGAAGATGAATTTGGATTACACTTCAATAATCCGGATGAAAATTATGGTACAGCGCTATTAACAAATACTGCACTTTACTTTACTGCAGGATGGAATGAAAATGCCATTTTCGAAATTGGGATGACAGCTTCAGAATTTACCGATAGTGGTGAGTTTGCCAAATACGACCCGCAGAACGGCGGCTGGGAAGATTTTTAATATTTATCCATATCTTTTTGCTGGGCACTATATTCTTTTAAGGCTCCCTTTACTTTCGCAGCAGGTTTTAATTATTGTGTACCTTTGAAAGGCATGCGTTTACAATCGTATCATATTATCCCTGCTTTACAGCCTTACATTAAACTCATCTGTACGATGGAAGCCGATGGAGATGCGGATAACGGCAATATCCGTGTGCTGCCCGATACCTGTGTAGAGTTGTTTTTAAATTATACGGGTACGCCAGTAGCCGTTATCGATCATAAGTTGCATAAACGGAGTATCGTTACTTCGCGCATGAGCAGGCCTATGGATGTGCAGATGCGGAAAGGGGCAGGGGTTATGGCGGTATGTTTTCAACCGGGCATGGCCTATCAGTTTATCAAAATTCCGATGGATTCGCTATCCAATACTACAGTTGCGTTAAGCGATTTATGGGGTAATATTGCTGTCGATATGGAAGATCGGTTATCAGCATGTTATAATAATGAAATGCGGGTAAACCTGATGCAAAATTACCTGTTAAAACAACTGGCAGCAGGTAAAGTGGATCCAGATATCCTTAACTGTTTAAACGAGGTTCAATTATCCGGGGCTTCGGTTTCGGTAAACCAGTTTGTAAAGGACACAGGTTTTAGTCAGCGGCACCTTTCACGTAAATTTCATGAACATATTGGATTATCGCCAAAAGAATACCTGCGTGTTTCGAGGTTTGTGTCCTCCTTAAATTACCTTAAAAAATATCCCGAATATTCCCTTACCGAAATCGCTTATCAAAGTGGTTATTACGATCAGGCGCATTTTATCCGCGATTATAAAGCTTATGCCGGTTATACACCAAAGCAGGTGCTGCAAAATGACCATGTTTTATATTGATGTCCATTTTATACAATTAAGCACGATCGGATCGGCGCATTTTTGTTTTATAATATGAAGACTATGCGAAAACTAATTTTGGGATTGGCCATTACACTGGATGGCTACATTGAAGGGTCAAAGGGCGAGTACGACTGGTGTTTTACCGATCAGGATTACGGACTGAACGATTTTTTTAAGCGGATTGATGCCAGTTTCATCGGCCGTAAAAGTTACGAAATAATGCAACAGCACCATGGAGAAGCAGTACCGGGAATGCCTGTGCTGAAAGAGTATGTGTTTTCTGAAACACTTAGCTCGGTTAAGGAGGGAGCCGAATTGATTTCAGGTGATAGTATAGCCGAAGCCCGTAAGATAAAAAATCAACCCGGAAAAGATATCTGGCTTTTTGGCGGTGCATCGCTATCGGAAAGCATGATGAAAGCAGGGCTTGTGGATGAACTCTGGTTATCGATACACCCCATATTGCTTGGCAGTGGTAAACAGTTGTTCAATGGGCAGGAGAACCGGATTAAATTAAAACTTTTAGAAAGCAAAACTTACGAAACCGGTTTGGTTTCTGTGCGTTATCAGATCGGAAACAGTTAAGGATCAATGGTAGTTACCGTTACTGTGTTTCATTCAAACACAGTAACGGTGAATAAATCTAATTTTCGATTACAATATCATCAATATAAGCCTTAAAATCCCCGGTATCTGCGGCGTGATCGTAAGCAATAAGGATCTTATCAATGGTTTTACCATTTAACCAGCTTCCAATCGTACAGGTGGTTTGTGCCCAGGTGTTTACAGTACCTTTTGCCGTTCCGGGATGCATTAATGCTCCATTCTGGTCCTGTGCACCCGAATCGCGGAGCGTTGTCCCATCTGTCATCACCAGATCAACTGTTACATATCTGGAAAGCGTGTTGGTCGGGAATTTCCAGAACCTTAGCTTGGTGCCTGCCGTAACGGGAATATCAACATCAAAAATCTTGAAATAAACGTTCGATCCCGTAGCCGAGTTGTCGCGGCCTGCTACACGGATAGAAGCATTGCCAAGGTGGTTGGTTTCATTTGTTACCACACCGCAAACCGGATTCCCCGTTGCACCAAAACCAATGGTGTTTATAGCCGTTTGGTCGGGAGAATCGGTCCAGGTTGGCATTCCATCATACCCCAGCTGAAAACTGGTGGCCAGCCAGCGTGGCCCGGCAGAAGCAGGGATGGGAACGGTATTGGTTAATGGATCCAGACCTTTAATCATACGGATCGCTTTTCCCGAAAGCCGCAGGTAAAAATCGCTCGAAAGGTAGGTGCCATCAGCACTTGTGGTTAAAAAATGCTGGTTGGTAGGAATATCCAGGTAACTGTCGGCGGTTTTCGCAATGTTGGTGGCTTCATCAAATTCATCAAACATGGCAATATATGCCGAAGGAATGGATGCATTGCGGAAATGATAGGCCCATTTCCAGAAAAACTGACCCTTGTTCCTTGGAATCTGGTTTACCGGACCGCCATTCCAGTTCGACCATGCAAAACCCACATACATCACCGGTTGGTAAGCCATGCCGTTGGTGGCGCAATAGGCCTTATCCGGGAGGGTATAATTGGTGTTGTAGCTATCAGGATCCGAACTGCCCACTGCCCATGGCGAAATCATATTATAAGCTTTGTAAACATTTTCGAAACCCGGTTTTGAGCCTCCGGTCGAAGTGCGCCAATCTCTTGGTACACCACCAATTACATAACAGCCCTGGGCTTTAAACCAGTTAATAATATCCAGCGCCTGTGTTGCTGTTGGTACCCTCGAAGTAAAACCATATCCCCAGATACAAACCACTGGCTTTCCGCCTTCGCGGGCATAATTGGGCGAAGCCGTAAGGTTTAGCTGCGTATTGATCACATTCAGCCAGTCGTCTTTTACCTGCTGATCGGCCGAATTAAGATCGTACATAATGTAAAAACTCCTGTCGTAAGCTTCTGCAGCATTTTTAGCGTTTACAGCGATGGCGTTGCGGTGTGCCATAATGGTGGTGTTCGGGTTTAGGAAACGCTGTACAGCAGCACCATCAATGCCGGCCTGTTGCATCCATTGGAAATGTTTGTTCACCACATCGGCCTTGTAAGAGGAAAAAAGTTTTGCCGGAGCTCCGTTGCCCAGATTGGCAAATCCCGACTGGAAGAGACTGGTTGCCGCATATTCGCTCATATCAGGATAGGCCTCGAAGGTTAAAGCGCCTGGTGCGGGCGGGTTGCCGCCCCAATGTATCCAGGCGTTGAGCGGCGAACCATCACCGGGTGCACTAAACCAGCCCTGATAACCGGTATACACTTTTCCTACTACACCAATGGTCTGAAAAGCAGCAATGGCTTTTGTGTTTTCAAGTTTTTCCGTCGAAAGCGAAGTCTCTTGCTGAGAATTCTCCTTTTTACACCCTGCCCATAACAATGATGCAGCCAGTAAATAGATAGTTGTTTTTTTCATAATATAATGATTTAGGTTAATGTTGTTCAGATGAGTTTAAAGTACCAAAGAGAATGTCGACAGGGATAGATGATGCATGGATTCATAGCGCTGCAAGCGCGTGTACAATGTCATTAAAATCAGGTTTTTAACCACAGATTCACACAGATAAACACGGATTTTTATCTGTGCGAATCCTGTTTATCCGTGGTTAAATTATATTTACCCATTCGTAATGGCTCAATTCGATGACATCGGGCGCATGCAGCCCATGGTAACAGTAAGGTTGCTTAATCATATCTGGTTAGTTTCAATAGGTATAATTCATTGCCCATTGAGATTAACTAAAATAGATTGCGGTATTAAAAAAAGCTTAATAATATCATAATCAGACTTATGCACTGTGTTTTTTTGGGAGAATTAGATTAGAAAAAGAATATTGTAATCAATAATCCTCAAAATATATTTTTCCCGTAAATGTGATTTATTGTATATTTATCACATTAAATATTTTGGTATTAAATTCTAAATCATCTCTTATGAACAAAAAAATCCAGCTCAGTAAAAATCCCCTTCACTATGTATATGCCCTGGTATGGTTTTCAGTATTCGTAGCCTTTGCGATTTACATATTTACGGGTAAAATGTTTATGCCCGATGCCAATGGTAAAATCAACCTGGTAGCCATACTGGTAGGTTGGGTTGCCGAATATCTTACACAGATTGGTACAGGAATATTGGTTATATTAATAGGTGCTTATGTAGCCTTTAGGGTGGCAACAGAAAAAAAATAAATTGTTATGCAGGTTACCTATTTTATATTGGTATTTACAGGTTTGTTTCTGCTGGGAACATATATCCATTACCGTTATACCGTAAAAAAGGGAATTCTGTTCCGATATAAACCTTTGGTGCTATTAATTGTTATTGTACTGTTTTTTGTAGCGCTTTATGGATCAATTGTACAAAAGCCCTATAATGAAATATTACCATTTATTGGCTGATTATCATCTTAAATGAAAAAAATGCTGTTCTGGATCATTCCTTTAATTGTTGTGGTGATACTGATCATCATCTTCAAGCCTTTTAAAGAATTTTTTATCGAGAGGAACAGGGAACCTTTGCCTAAAGAATACACAGGCATCCAGCCCCTTGATGAGCATTATAATTCACCTGATTTTAAGGTAAGTTTGCTATATACCGTTCAGGTTTCCAGTGCTGCATCGCCAAACCCCATCCGAATTTTTCCTTCGGTCAATAATCAGCTCATTGTGTATTGCGATGCACAAAAGGATGAGGATACTAAGGCCGATTATCAATATTATAAGTTTAATAACAAAGGTGTTATTACCGATTCGCTTTATATTAAATATGATGGTTATTGGGCCGAATTTATCGATGACTTTATCATGTATACCCACGAGAAGGGCGAATATTACACTACCTGGCCCTTAAATGGAGATACAACCAAAAAAGTAATCCCGGTTGTTAATGCAGATTTCCATCTTTCTGAAAAAGAGATGGATGGGCTGATTTCTACCTCGATCAGTGGCAGTAAGTATTATTTCTATAAGTTTTATGTTGAGGAAGGAACATACATCCGTAAGTTTTTTTGGTATAAAGATCAAAAGTGGACGGTACTGTATCAAAAGGTGTCGGCCTATGATGATATTCCGGATGAATTAAGTGCCGGCCGCTATCGTAAAACGGTATTCAGCAGCGGTGAGAGTGATCCTTATCTGCCTGATAACGTAGAGATGCGCTATTTCTACCCAGAAGAAAAAATGGATTATGCGCATATCATTGGTGGCGGACAGGGTGGATTTAAGGTTTACAACTGGAGGGGGAAAGGTTTCTTCCGTACGCATATTGGAGGAAAAGAACTTGATTTCCGTGTAGATAATCTGGCGACAGAAAAGGAACGGTTCGATAATTACAAACTGAGGCTTTATGCCGTTCGGGAAAGAAATTCGTCAGCAGAAAATTTTAGACCGGCCTTTTACCATTCAGTTTATGGTTATTCTTTTTATTCGCCTGTAGGGGATAAAATATACCTCATTACCAAAAAGTAATGGGGTAACAGCTTTTTTAGCTAAAAATTATTAGATCTGAGGTGATGCGAAAGCCTGTTGCAGCTCGGTGGCATCAATTACCGGAAGTATAATTCCATCAAGTATTGTTCCCTGGGTGTGGGTATATATCATTCCCCTTGATGTTGAGAATGTTAAACTCAATAGGGCTGTGGCGAGCTCGGGATTAATATCTACTTCACCACTTTCGCGCGGTTTTACGAAATCTTCAATTGCATCTATTTCAAATATAAACTCGTTGGCATATGAACCGGTAGTTGCCGATTTTTTTCCTTCTGTATTAAGGATGTGGATATCGATCCTAAAGACGACCCGTATAAGCGACTCCTTTAAATTAGCGGCAATTTCAGGGATACATTCGATCTCATAATTTTTTGGATCAAGATCAGTGTCAGCCCCATCAGAATTAATGTTCCCTTTTAAGGTTCTGATGTTAATCATTTTGACCCTATCTGGATTAATATTGGCCATACTAGGAAACTAATGCGTAAGATGACTTAGCTTTTTTATCGGAATCTTCCTCAACCAAAACCTTTTGCACAGTTGTCCATTCCCCTTTTGGCAAAGGCTCCGGCCTGCTTCCAAAAAAAACTACCGATTTATTATTGACCATGTGGGCATTTGAATAAACATGGGTGGTATTGGGAATGATTACAATCTGCTCATTTAGTGCTACTTCTATAGCTGATATGGTACGGAGCGTGAAATTGTGCAGTCCGCCCATCCACTTGCTAATTTCGGCCTCTTTTTTATTGAGGAGCTTTGCCAGATCCTTTTGTTTCAGCCCTTTTTTTTCCAAAAGGGTTAAAATGTAATGGGAAATATCCATGGTTTTATCAACAAAATGGATATTCTCTTTTTTTGCCGAACCTATAATTTCTTCAAAATCCTGAAACGATGCTGTTTGGTCTGCTGGCTTTTTCATAATTCTATTTCAAAGTCGTCTTCGAAAAGTATGTCGAATTCGTTTAGTTCAATATTTTTATCCTTAATGGCACTGTCTATCGCTTTTGCAATTTTTTTAGCCATCACATAAAATGTTTTTTACAGTTTGGACAATCTTGTACCTTTTGTGCTTTTTTGTGATCTCCATTTAAAAGGATCACAATTTTTGTGGTTAGCCTGATACAATATAACCTAAGCCCATAATCCTTTGAGCCCTTTGTAGATATTTGATGATAATACGGTGGCGGGAGTCTTTCGGCATTATCTTCTTTTTTGAAATGCGCTTCCCCTGCACCATATTTTTGTCCAATGTTCTGTATAAATCTACTTAATTCTGCTAACTGGTTGCTATCACTGATTTTTGCCCGCTCAATAAAATCCCTAAATTCATTATTAGTCTTTCCTTCCAAATGGAAAGTATAATAAGCTACCTTATCAAATTGTAGAACTTTCGAGAATGCTGCAATCAAGTTAACTTATAAGTTAAGTGCAAAAATAGAACCAAAACTGGGATTTGCAAAGATTTACACCATTTTTATAAAAAAAATAGCAAAACACTGATATTTTGAAATTATGAACACGACTATTTATTTCCAGTTACTTATAATAAAAAAGATGCATAAAAGTATATAATTGTCATTCCGGCTAAACCATACGGGGGGCTAAAAAAGGGATAACGTTTTTATACGGTGGTTAAATTAGTTTTAAATTTTTCCACCTGTAAAACTTAGGCGCCTAAGGTGGTGGTAAAAAATAAAGATTACACTGTTTAATTTACCACCTAAATCACCTGAGAACATCTAAACTGTTCATACAGTCGTTTTTCGAATTGAGCGTTATTTAACCATATAAGAACATGTAGCTTATATGTCCCTTCAATGTCTTATATGGTTATTGAAAAGTATACTTGTGATTTTCATTGATTTAGATAGGTGTCATTATAAGCTTATCGAAGAGCCTGACTTAACATTGTTTTAAGAGACATTTCGATAAGCTCAATCTGACAAAATGTAAAAGGTTTAATCTTATGTTATAACCTATTTCATTTTTATACCGTAAGAACATTCCCCAACATTTCTTCCAGCGAGGTTTCGCCGGTAATATGTTCGGTATTTTCCTTTTCAAAAACAATCCACTCGCTATTAAAGCCATCGTTCATTTTTGCCATCAAATTCGATGCATTGGGTGTAAAACCAAAAGATGAATAAGTGCTTTCGTAATCTTCGCGTAAAATAGGAGATGCTATAATGGTTTTACCTGTTAAGCTGCCAATTACAGCAGCAACATCATCAGCGGAGTAGGCTTGCGGACCTTCCAGCTCGATAATTCGGTGGCCCTCCCAATCCTGAAGTAACAATGCAGCAGCCGTTCTACCAATATCAGCTACAGCGACCATGGGTACTTTTAAGTCGGTTGGATTAAAAAACTATGTAAATTACCTGTAGAAATTGCACTAGGTAGCGATCCGGTAAAATTTTCCATAAACCAGCCCGCCCTTATTCCGGCAGTCGGAATATCAAGTTGTGTAAGTGCCTGCTCCATATCGTACAACTTTCTGATTGCCCCGGTTGCTTCTGCTAAATGCCCACCGATTGAAGATAGGTAAACTACTTTTTCTGGCTTACTTTTCTTTATTGCAGTTGTAATGGCTTCCAGCATTTGCAGATGTTGCTCAATCGGGTTTTCAAGATCCAGGGCAGGGGGCGTCATAACAAAAATACTTTCTGCACCTTCGAAAGCTTTGGTTAACGATTCGGCATCGAATAGATCGGCTATGGCTACTTCAGCGCCTTTATCTATCCATTCGGTACCTTTGGCTGCATTGCGAACAATCGCTTTTATCTGTTGTTTTTGTTCTAATAATAATGTTGCTGTTACGCGGCCAACATGACCGGTAATTCCTGTTATTGCTATCATAAATTTCGTATTTAACAGATGCAAAATTAAGGAGGTGCCGGTGGGAAGGATTTACCAAATGGTAAAAAACAGGAACACAAGTTAATTAAGCATGTGTTCCTGTGGCAAATACTATTTTTGATGTTCAATATTTGGCAGGAAGCCCGTTATGATACCAATAAGAGGTAAAAACGCGCAGATCTGGAAAACATACTCAATACTCGTTTTATCGGCAAGCCAACCCAGTAGGGCAGAGCCAACTCCTCCCATACCAAAAGCAAAACCGAAGAACAATCCGGCAATCATGCCCACTTTTCCGGGTACCAGATCAGTAGCATAAACCAATATGGCCGAAAAGGCAGAAGAGATAATCACACCTATTATAATGGCCAGAATTACCGTCCACATTAAACCTACATAGGGTAATAAAAGCGTGAAAGGCGCTACACCAAGAATGGATATCCAGATGATGTATTTTCGTCCAAACCGATCGCCCAACGGACCGCCGATAACCGTTCCGGCAGCTACAGCAGCCAAAAAGCCAAACAGATAAAGCTGCGATTGCTGTACCGAAACATGGAATTTATTGATCAGGAAAAAAGTGAAATAACTCGTCATGCTGGCCATATAAAAGTATTTCGAAAAGATAAGAACCAGTAGGATGGATAAGGAGATAATTACCCTTTTTTTGGATAAGCCAGGACCTTTTTCTACCTGAACAGCCACGGGATTTTTCATTTTTAGGTGCAAATGACCTTTGTACCACTTGCCGATCTGTATCAGAACCAGAATAGCCAATATAGCCGCTAAACTAAACCAGATAATATAAAACTGTCCGTAAGGGATAACAATCAACGCTGCTAAAAGCGGTCCGATGGCAGAACCTGCGTTTCCGCCTAACTGGAATATAGATTGGGCCAATCCTTTTTTACCGCCCGAAGCCAGGTAAGCTACCCTCGATGATTCGGGATGGAAAATAGAGGAGCCGATGCCCATTAAACTTACGGCAAAAAGAATTAAAGCAAAGCTCGAAGCTACCGAAAGCATAATTAATCCCATCAGGGCAAAGCCCATTCCTATCGATAATGAAAAAGGCCTTGGTTTTCTGTCGGTGTAAAAGCCAACAAATGGTTGCAATAGGGATGCGGTTAACTGGAATGTGAAGGTAATTAAACCGATCTGCGTAAAGGAAAAATTAAAGCGTTCTTTAAACAGGGGGTAAATTGCCGGTACAACACTCTGTAGCATGTCGTTAAGGAGGTGGCTAAAACTAATGGTAAACAGAATGGCATAAACTGTTTTTTGCGCAACTGCTTCTGGTTGCAGCGGGATGGTGGGTTGTAGTGTAGTTTTCATAATATATAATAATCGGATCATCTGATGAATTTGCATTTGGTTCATTCGTTCATTTGTCATTGGGGCAATTGTTCAATTGCATGATTGTTTAATTGTTATCTGCAAATTGCCAACTGTAAACTGTTTACCCTTCGACTACGCTCAAGGGGGTAATCGACGTAAAGCGCCACACGCGTAACGCTAAACTATTTTATTCGTTTATTTGTCATTGATTCATTCTCCTGGTTTTCAACGGGGTTAAATCTATCTCGGGATAGATCTCTCCCTGCCCGAAGCAGGCGGGCACTCCACTGCGTTTCGGTCGAGATGACGTGCTTTAAATGAGTTTTTGTTCATTGGTTATTGATTTTATTTAAAAATCAGATCATCTGATGAATTAGGTCAAATTTTTATTTTGCAGCGTATTTCAAAATTTTTGCGGCGGTATTTTGTGCTTTTTTAGGGTCTTTTGCTATAATGTAATTTAATAATTGCTGGTGCAGGTACTGCGTTTCGGTAAAACTATCGGTATTTTTATTGATCTCTTCAAACCAGTTTTTTAAGTGTAACGAGGCTGTTTTGTAAAGATCCAGCAGGATATCGTTTTTAGAAGCGCGTGCTATGGCCACGTGGAAATTTATGTCTGCTTCAATGCATTCTTTCAGCATTCCCGCATTCCCTGTTTCATTGCGTTCGGCCAGGTGTATTTTTATCTGTTCAATATCTTCCTGCGTGCGCTGTAGCGACGCTTTTTCGGCAATTTTCATTTCGAGCATCTGCCTGATTTCGTCCAGGTCCTGAATTTTAGCTCTTTTTAACCGGTGATCCATCGGTTCATTATCGCTGCTGGTCTTATTTACAAAAGTGCCAACACCCTGCTGTACCTTTAATAATCCTGAATTAGAAAGAATTTTGATCGCTTCGCGTACGGTAGAACGGCCCACGCCAAACGCCTTCATCAACTCGGGTTCGATAGGCAGTTTTTCGCCGATTTTATATTCTCCCCCCGAAATCTGCTGCTGCAATCTGGTAGCCACTTCTTCGGCAAGCGATTTTTTTTGGATCAATGAATTCATATCTTTTTATCGTCATATCATCAGATGATTGCAAATGTAAAGGTTTTTGGTTAAAAAAGAAATTATATTATTTTTTTAGTTCATAAGAAAAGCGGCACCCATCCGGGCTGCCGCTTATTCATTAAACTAACTATTCTACATATTTATTTTATTTGCCAAGCCTCATCGGCCTGTATAGCGCATCATCCAAACGCACCACCAGATCGTCAAGATGTGCACGCTCCATTTTACCCAATGGTTTCTTTAAATCTGTTTTACAAGAGACCATTAACTGTTTGGCCTGCGTTTTAACCAGCGATGCAGCATCTCCATCGGTTTTGGTAAGTACAGGAATCAGTCCAACCAGTTCGTTCACATATATTTTCTGTAAAAACCTCCGGTTTGCGCTGATCGATCCACCTTTTATTACTTCGGCAAAAATGCCATTGTACATATCCTTCAAAAATGCAGGTAGGGTATAGGCTTTGCTGCCAACGCTATTTTCGGTTGCACGGAGTTTGTTAAAAAGCTTGTCATCCATTAATTGCTGCAGGGTTCTTTTCTGTATGGCCTGAATACTGCTGAAATCGGCACTACTCAACCGGTAAAGTTTTTCATCACGTAACCATTCGGGTGTGGTAAAAAGTTCGCGGTTTAAGAAAGCAACGGCCTGTTTTTGTTTAATAGAAGGTTCGAAACCGTAAACAACAGCATTATTGGTATTGCTGCCAGGGGTAAACTCCATACCGCCAATATAGGCTGTAGCATGTTTGATATACCAATCGTACTGATCAACCAGGGCCTTATAAATATCGGCGGTACGATCGTAAGAAGCACCTGGAACCTGTGTCCACTTTATCAGGTTCTTTTTAATGTATTTCAGGTTTTTGATGCCATAGGTTCCGGCCATTACGGCATCATCGCTTAAATCTTCGCGCTGGTTCTGCGGATATTTTGCCGTAGGATCATCACCAATGCCAAAACGCAGGCGTTTATCGGCACCAACTTTATCGGTAACCCATTTATCGAGGGCTTTCTTTTCTGCATCAACATTTAAAGTATCGGGCAATAACCGGTAGCCCCACTCAACCGCCCAGGTATCGTAATCGCCGATCCTCGGGAAAATTCCGCTTTGGGCAATGTAGTCTTCTGGCTGGGCAACATAGTTGAAACGGGCATAATCCATAATGGAAGGGGTGTGGCCATGTGCTTCTACCCAGGCCTTATCACGCAGTTGTGCTATGGTGGTGGTAGATGAGGATCCCCAATTATGGCGTAAGCCTACCGCATGACCAACTTCGTGCGAGGAAACAAAACGGATCAATTGCCCCATCAGCTCGTCGCTGAACTGTGGTTTCTGGGCGGCAGTATCAATAGCGCCTGCCTGTACAAAATACCATTTGTAAAGTACTTCCATAACCGAATGGTACCATTGGATATGCGATTCGATAATTTCGCCACTGCGCGGATCCTGTAGCGAATGGCCCATGGCATTGCCAATTGCGGAGGCTTTATATACCATTACATTGTGCCTCGAATCGTTAATATCGAAGGTTGAGTCGGCGGGGTCTACTTCTTTGGCCATAATGGCGTTTTTAAAGCCAGCTTTTTCAAATGCTTTTTGCCAATCGTTTACGCCTGCAATAAGGTATGGAATCCATTTTTTTGGTGTTGCCGGATCGATATAAAAAACAATGGGCTGGGCAGGTTCTACCAGTTCGCCCCTAAAATAACGCGCACGGTCTTCGGGTTTTGGCTCTAAACGCCAGCGCCAGATATTGGCCTGGTTGCGGATATGTCCATCGGCATCGTAACTTTTGTAATCTGCAGGTGTAACGCCGAAAAAACCTACACGCTCGTCCAGCGACCTGCTTTTCATAGGTGTTTTGCTGAGCAGGATGATCGAACTGTTGTATTCGCCGGTTAAAACGGTACTGCCAGAGGTATAGGTGCGGGTACTGAATACTTCGATATTTTTAGGATAAGCCTTTACCGAACTTAAAAAAGAACGATCGGGAGCAAAAGTACCCGGCATGGCAAGCATCTTAAGTCCGCTTAAATAACCAAAAACAGGATTGTCGCTGTTCAGATAATCAGTAAGGTCGATTACAGCTGATTTTGCTTCTTTGTTGTAGGCTTTTACGGGGAAAATGGCGTAAATCGGTTCAAAATTGTTGCCCGCAATGGCTTTGGTAAGGATAGGATCGTTATCTGTTACCCGATCGGTAGTACTGATCAGCTTTAACGCGATTTTGTCCTGTCCCGATTTTTCGAAACTGAACATGGCCTGTCCGATCCAGTCGTTACCATAACTACAGAGTCCGCCAAGTGGGTTACGCCAGTCCTGTGCAGATTTGGTTAGACGGTTAACGGTAAAAATTGAGCGTCCGAATAAGCTATCCGGAATTTCAAAAAGATAACGGTCGCCAACCTGATGCACCAGCATAAAACCCTTACTGGTTTTAGCATCATTGGGTACCACTTCCTTATAAGGTTTAGGTTGATTTGCCGGAAATACAGGCAGTTTCGGAAGTGCAGCAGGAGTTACGGCCGGCGTTGGTGCTGTTTTTTTTGCATTTTTGCGCTGCTGCGCCGATCCGTTGAAAGCGCAAACAAGTATGCTGAGCGATAAGGCTGCGGATAAAAAATAGGTTCTCATCGTACGTTAGAAAAAGGGTTAGTATTGCTTCTTTCAGGTTGTGCCGGGTTATGTAATCCGAGGTAAAGGCGTTCGTAAAGATCAGTGAAATGTGATGCGCCAATACCTTTATAAGCCACACCTGCAGCTTTGACTTTTTTCATCAGCGCAGTAACATGCATACGCATTACAGAAGATAGATCAGAATCGCTTTTGGCCATTGCCTGCACCAATACAACCAATTTGTTTACGTATACTTTTTGTAATTCGCGGCGGTTGTTGTCTAATACACTGTGCTGTGCAAGTTCAGAAAATACCCCGTTCGATAAATCGTTAAGGTAAGCCGATGGACTGTAACCTTTTTCGCCACTATTTTCGGCTGTTAACAGTTTTGCCAAAGTTTTACCATCCAATAAATCGCCTAAAAGCTCTTTTTGTACTTTGCTTACCAGATCGAAGTCGGTTTCTGTACGCGCATAAAGTTTAGGGGAATTAAGCCATTGTGGTGTTTTAAAAGCTTCCTGTTGGATAAATTTTAATGCTTCCTGTTGCTTAGCCAGGGAAACGAATGTAAATACTTCGCCTTTTTGATCGCTGTTTTTAATATCGATGTACACACCGCCGATCTGATTGGCTGCATAACGCAGGTACTGGTTGTATTGTGCCACTAATTGTTTGTAAACATCGCCTGCAGGTTGATAGCCCTGGCCAGGTGTAATAGTCCATGAGAGGAGATTAGGCACTACTTTTTTAAGGTTGGCAATGCCGAGTTTACCTGCCTGGATAGCATCATTGCTTAAATCGCCACTTTGGATCCTTGGATCAAGAATGGTTCTGTTGGCACCTGTAGTTGCTTCTCCCGAATACATTTGCAGGCCTTTATTGCTTCTTTCGAGGATCTGGTTGTTTAACGCTTTCGTTTCTGGCAGGGGTAGTAAACGGTAACCCCAGTTGATGGTCCAAAAATCGCTTTCGGAAACTTTTGCCAATAGATTTTTCGGCTCGATGGCGTCCTGCGGCTGTGCTACGTAGTTGATCAGGGCCTGATCGGTAATGGAACCGTTAAAAGCATGGTTGTTTAACCAGTTGTTATTCCTGATATCAGCTATTTTGACTGCTGCCGATGCGGCTGAATTGGATTTTAACCCAAGTGCATTGGCCATCTGCTGGCCTATGTAAGCTGCAAGCAGCCGCCCCATCAGCTCTGTG
>NZ_DJDT01000310.1 GCF_002432345.1 Pedobacter sp. UBA5917 | reverse complement strand
CTTTATCGTCGGCCTTTCGGTAGCCGCTAAAAGCAGGTGTAATGCGGATATAACTTGTGGTAAAGGGTTTGGGGAGTTCTTTTACCCAGCCGATGTAGAATTTTCCGCTGTCCATGGTAAACTGTAAAAGATGTGCGTCAAAGAAAGATGAACTCAGTAATAATTCAAATTCATTTCCTGATGTAGATATGGCCCTTTTTATGGCCTTGAGCCGGTTGATAAATAAATTGGCGATTTCTGTAGCAACAACCGCAACAAATAGCGACATACTGGTTGTTCCGAAATAAGGCGTATGGATAGGAAGTAATTTGGAGAGATGTTCTATCGTTTCAGGCCAGATAGCTACCAGGATAGCCCTTAACAAAAAGCATGCACCTAGTAAAAGAATACCTGCAAAAGCGGAGTTTAATAATATACGCTGACTTTCGAGCCGGTATTGTACATACCGCAGGTACCTGAACCTGATTAAAATATAGTAGCCGCCTACAAGAGGGAACAAAAGTAGGTTAAAAGGCATCTATAAGACTATTTCTTGTTTTTATTCTTTTCTATTTTCTTAAAAATACTCGATTCCATTAATGAGCTTACCATTTGGATAATCCTTGGCTGCGCAAAAAAATCGGGACTTTTAATATAGAGCTTTCCGCTGCTATTGGCATGGATAATACCATCTAATTCGCCGTGTTTTCTCATATATCAAATTTACACATATTTTTTAAATATCTGAAAAACAATATTAAGATCAAAAAGTTTAGTTTTGCTTGTGTTTTTAGCTAAAGAAGAAGTAGAAAAACCTTATAATTTAAAATTCTTTATTTAGGCTTGTAAATCAAAAATAAAATTAGGATATTTGCATCCTCTAAAATAGAGGTAGAAAGACTAATAGGAAATGTCATAAGCGTTGTTGCCAGCAAATTGCAAGAATGTTCTTGATGCTTTCACACAAATAACTAAAAATAATATTCAAATGAAAAAAGATTTGCACCCAACAAGCTACAGACCAGTTGTTTTTAAAGATATGTCTAACGAATATGCTTTCTTAACAAAATCTTGCGTAGATACTAAAGAAACAATTAAATGGGAAGATGGTAACGAGTATCCTCTATATAAATTAGAGATTTCTCACACTTCACACCCTTTTTATACTGGTAAAATGAAATTGGTTGATACTGCAGGACGTATCGATAAATTCAAAAACCGTTACGCTAAGAAATAATTTTAGCTGTAAAAAGCATTTTTTGAAGTCCCTTTGCCGAAAGCATCGGGACTTTTTTTATTTTTGCAGCTTATGACAATCAATTTATTTGATGATGCTTGCTGGGCGTCGCTCCGCCCGCTTACTTTTACCAGGCCAGTGGCCGATCTGCGCATTGGTATTTTAACCATTGCCGAAAAATGGGGCAAGTATTTAAATGCCGATTTTGGCTTTTATACCCAGGATTATCTTTCCATAAAATTTGCTCCGAAACCTAATGCCGATTTATTCATAAACGGTTCTGTTTGTCCGGATGAAGCTTTACTAAATGCAGTTTCAGGTCTTAAAGCAGGCGAGGCTCTTTATAAAGAAAATATTGTTGTAGCTTATATTGCCGATCATCACGATCTTGAAGCTGTTAAATTGCTAAAACAGATTGAATATCCCGGAGATTTTGTACAGGTAGTTTACCCTGAAAATATTTTCGGTCATAATCCTGCAGAAATCAGGAAAGATTTTAAATTATTAACTGAGGGACGTACTTCGGCCAAGATAAGCGGCACCAACCAATTGCTTGGTGAGGATATTTTTCTCGAAGAAGGCGCAAAAATTGAGTGCAGTGTGCTTAACAGTGGCTACGGACCTATCTACATCGGTAAAAATGCCGAAGTTTGGGAAGGATCTTTAATCAGGGGTTCTTTTGCACTTTGCGAAAATTCATCCGTAAAAATGGGTGCAAAAATATATTCAGGCACTACAATCGGTCCGAACAGCCGTGCAGGTGGCGAAATTAACAATTCTGTAATCTGGGGCAACTCGGCCAAAGGGCACGAAGGCTATCTGGGCAATTCGGTAATGGGCGAATGGTGTAATATCGGTGCCGATACCAACAACTCGAATTTGAAGAACAACTACGCAGAAGTTAAACTTTACGATTACGAAAGCCGGAAAATGCGGAATACCAATCTGCAGTTTTGTGGTTTAATTATGGCTGATCATGCTAAATCAGGCATCAACACCATGTTTAATACAGGTACTATAGTAGGGGTGAGTGCCAATGTTTTTGGTGGCGGACTTCCACCAAACCATATACCCGATTTTAGTTGGGGAGGAGGCAATAGTTTTGAAGCGTATAAATTGGATAAAATGCTAGAAACCACCGAAAAGGTATTCGCAAGAAAGAACCTGCCTTTAACAGAAGTAGAAAAAAACATTATTGCAAAAGTATTTGAATTAACCGAATCGTATAGACGATTTTAATATAAAACCTTGATCTTGAAGGATCAACCAACCATTAAATAATACAAAATGAGAAAAAAGATTGTTGCCGGTAACTGGAAAATGAACTTAGATTACAACGAAGGTGTTTCGTTGTTCAGCGAAATCGTAAATATGGTTAAAGATGAGCGCAAAGGCGATCAGCTGGCTATTATTTGCTCACCGTTTATTCATTTAAACAGCTTGGCAAAATTGGGTGGTAACGATGTTAAAATTGGTGCTCAAAACATCAGCGATAAAGAAAGTGGTGCATATACAGGCGAAACTTCTGCTAAAATGGTAAAATCTGTTGGTGCAGAATATGTGATTTTAGGTCACTCTGAGCGCAGACAGTATTTTGCTGAAAGCGATGAATTATTAGCTGCAAAAACAAAAACAGCTTTGGCACACGGTTTAACCCCAATTTTCTGCATCGGCGAGACTTTGGATGAGCGTAACAATGGTAGCTACTACGAAGTATTGAAAAAACAATTGGTAGAAGGTATTTTTGGCTTAACCGAAGAAGATTTCAAAAAAATCGTGATCGCTTATGAACCGGTTTGGGCTATCGGAACAGGTTTAACTGCTTCACCAGAGCAGGCGCAGGATATCCACGCTTTTATCCGCAGTGAAATTGAGGCGAAATACGGTTTCAATGTGGCTGATGATACAACTATTTTATATGGTGGTAGCTGTAACCCGGGCAATGCGGCAAGTTTATTCTCCCAAAAAGATATTGATGGTGGCCTGATTGGTGGAGCATCGTTAAAATCACGCGATTTTACAGATATTATTAAAGCATTAAACAGCTAAATGCAATACATTAAAGCAATATTTACATTCAAAGGTATCGAAGACTATCAGCAGGATCTGCTCATCAGCGATCTTGCCGATTTAGGCTTCGATACTTTCGAAGATAGTGAGGGTGGGTTTACGGCTTTCGTAATCAAGGATAATTTTAACGAGCAGGAATTAAAAGATCTGTTGGGTAATTACAGTGAAGAATTTGCAACTGAATATACTTTAGAAGATGTTGCCGACGAAAACTGGAATGCCGAATGGGAGAAAAATTTCAGTCCGCTGATTATTGATGATGTGTGTTATGTAAGGGCAACCTTCCATGAGCCACAGCCATCGTATCCTTACGAGATTATAATCGATCCTAAAATGTCTTTTGGTACCGGTCACCACCAAACTACTACCATGGTGATGCAGTATATTTTAGCTGCTGATATTAAAGATAAAAACATCCTGGATATGGGCTGCGGAACGGCGATTTTAGCTATTCTGGCCGCAAAACTCGGTGCTAAAAGTTTAATGGCAATCGATTATGATGATATCTGTTATCAAAGTACAATCGAAAATGCCGCGCTTAATCATGTAGATAATTTACAGGCACTTTGTGGTAGTAAAGAAGTAATCCCAAATGACGAATATGATGTTATTTTTGCCAATATCAATCGCAATATCCTTTTAGATCAGATTAGCCGTTATGCCGAAGTTTTAAAGGCAGGAGGCAAAATTTTCTTCAGTGGCTTTTATCTGGATCCCGATTTAAGCTTGATTACAGCCGAATGTGCTAAATATGGCATTAAATACGTTGATCATAAACAGAACGGCGATTGGGTTGCGGCTCAATTTGAAAAGAAGTAAGATGTATGATGGAAAATGGATGATGTGGAAAGCACACATTCAATAATTCATTCATTCAAAATTCAATCATTAAAAATATGCGCATACATTTTATAGCGATTGGTGGAAGTGCCATGCACAACTTAGCCATTGCCCTACATAAAAAAGGATATCAGATTTCGGGTTCCGATGATGTGATTTTTGAACCTGCAAAATCGCGATTGGATAAATATGGCCTTTTGCCTGCCGAAATGGGTTGGGATGAAAATCGTATTTCAAAAGATCTTGATGCGGTGATTTTAGGTATGCATGCCCGGATTGATAACCCTGAACTGTTAAAAGCACAGGAACTAGGTATTAAAATCTATTCTTATCCCGAATATATTTACGAACAGAGCAAAAATAAACTGCGTGTAGTAATTGGCGGCAGTCATGGTAAAACAACCATTACCAGTATGATTTTGCATGTGTTAAATTATTACAAACGCGATTTCGATTACCTGGTTGGTGCGCAGCTGGCCGGTTTCGAAACCATGGTTAAAGTAACCGAAGAAGCACCAGTAATGATTATTGAAGGCGATGAGTATTTATCGTCACCGATTGACAGAAGACCGAAATTTCACCTGTATAAAGCAAATGTTGCCGTAATTAGTGGTATAGCCTGGGATCACATCAATGTTTTTCCCACTTATGCCGATTATACGCTGCAGTTTGATAAATTTATCGATACCATCGAAGCTAATGGTACATTGATTTATTGTAAAGCGGATGCCGATCTGAATGAAATTGTATCAAATTCAAAAGCAGAAATCACCAAAATCGGTTATGCAATTCCCGAACATGAAATCAGAAACGGGATAACTTATCTGCTTCCGGAAGAAACGGCACTGCAGATTTTTGGCGATCACAACCTGATGAACTTAAATGCAGCTAAATTGGTGTGTAAACAGTTAAACATCAGTGAAACAGAATTTGATGCCGCAATTGCTTCGTTTACAGGTGCTGCCAAACGTTTGGAAGTTATTTCTGCCGATGATTCGACAAATGTTTATAAAGATTTTGCGCATTCGCCATCAAAGCTAAAGGCTACTATTGATGCGGTTAAAGCCCAGTTTACCAACCGTAAATTGGTAGCCTGTATCGAATTACATACTTTTAGCAGTTTGAACAAAGACTTTTTAAAAGAATATACCGGGGCAATGGATAAAGCTGATGAGGCCATTGTATTTATTGATATTAAATCTTTTGAGCAAAAACGCATGGAACCTTTTTCTGAAGATGATGTGCAACAAGCTTTTGCAAACCCAAAATTGAAATTTTTTAATGATGCTGCGAAGCTGAAAAACTATTTGTTAAGCCTCAACTACAAAAATACCAATCTGCTAATGATGAGCTCTGGCAATTATGCAGGTTTCGATCTTCCTGAACTGGCTGCTTCTTTGGAGAAGTGAGATTGGAGATATGAGATTTGAGACATGAGTTGACTCCACTCAAATCTATTATCTCAAATCCCTTATTGTGTTTCATATCTCACATCTAGTATCTCACATCTATAAATTGAAAAGCATCGGAGACCGCATCAAACAAAGCAGATTGGCCTTAGGTTTAAGTCAGGCTGATGCTGCCAAAAAATTAAATATCTCTACTCCGGCTTTCTGCAAAATAGAAACAGGTCAAACCGATCTCAATATTTCCCGCTTGCTCCAAATTTCTAAAACATTTAAAGTTTCCGTTATACAATTAATCGATGGTAAAGCATTAGGAGCTGATTCTTCTGCAGAATTGGCTGCACTTAAAAAAGAACTGATTGAAAAGGAAGAAGAGATTAATAAACTCCGTAAAAAGGTGATCGATTTATACGATAAACTCGGAATATAAAATTTGGTTAGCCGCTTATTTGGCCGACTAATTATCATAATAAAATTATATAATAGAATAAAATTCATTTTTATTTAAAATATTTTGAATTTTGTTCTAAATATTTATAGTTTTATAGAATGGTAATCGAAAATAATTTTAGTCTGGATCATGTCGATCTGGCTATACTCAGATTAATGCAGGATAATGCCCGGATCTCGAACGTAGATTTGGCTAAGGCATTGGATCTTGTTCCCTCAGCTGTGCTGGAGCGCGTAAAAAAACTCGAAAAGAAAAATGTAATTACCGGATATAATGCCAAGGTAAATCCTGTTGCGGTTGATTTAAAATTACTGGCTTTTATTTCGATGAAATCGGCGCAAAGTTTTAGCTGCAACGATACGGCAAGCGAGCTGGCAAAAATCCCCGATGTACAGGAAGTGCATGTAATTGCAGGCGACGATTGTTTTTTGGTGAAGGTAAGAACAACAGATTCGGCTTCGTTAATGGCTTTGCTTCGCGATGAGTTTAGCAAAGTGCCCAATATTTTATCGGTGAAGACAACTATTGTGCTGGAAACGGTAAAAGAACAACAACAACTGGTAATCCCTCAAAAATAAAATCATGACAAATTTAAATAAAACAGCATCTCCGGTAATGGTTTACCTGGCCTTTGCCATCGTATATATTGTATGGGGTTCTACCTACTTTTTCATCCAGAAAGCCTTGGTGGGTTTTCCTCCTTTTACCCTGGGCATTGTAAGATTTATCACTGCAGGCGTTTTGTTATTGGGTTGGTGTAAGATAAAAGGAGAGGAGATTTTTAACTTAAAAACCATAAAAATTGCAGCGGTAAGTGGTATTTTAATGCTTGGTTTGGGTAATGGTATCGTAATTTGGGTAGAACAGTTTATTCCAAGCGGTTTGGTAGCCATTATGGTGGCTTCGGCAGCAATATGGTTTGTAATTCTTGATAAATCGCACTGGAAAGAGAATTTGAGCAATAAATACATTGTATCGGGTTTGATTATTGGTTTTTTAGGTGTTGTACTCTTATTTGGCGATCAGATTATGCAGGCGCTCGATAAGCCGCAGAGTAACCTGCAGATTATAGGTATGATATTACTTGTTTTCGGACCTATTGCTTGGGCCGGTGGATCGCTTTATTCGAAATATCATCCCACTACGGAGAGTTCTGTTTCTGTAAATACAGGCTGGCAAATGTTAATGGCAAGTTTGGCCTTTATGCCGGGAGCGGTATTAAAATCTGAATTTAAATTATTGGATTGGAGCAGTATACCGCTTGATGCATGGTTATCGATCATTTACCTGATCCTCTTCGGTTCGATCGCTGCATTTAGTGCTTATGTATGGTTGCTAAAGGTGCGTCCGGCTACACAGGTAAGTACTTATGCTTATGTAAATCCGGTTGTGGCGGTATTATTAAGTTTAACTTTTACCAACGAGGTAATCGGACTTACACAGGTAATTGGTTTGGTGATTATTTTAGGAAGTGTATTGCTGATTAATTTGCCGAAGTATAAAAGTGCGTAGGGAAAAATAAATTGGTTCGTGGCAACACGAACTACGGCATATCGTCATTTCGACTGAAGTGTAACGAAACGGAGAAATCTGTTTCATAAAACTTAAAAAAAATGAAATTGAGTTTTTCCGTGTTTTCAGTGAATCCGTGGCAAGAAAATAAAAAAGGTTCGTGGCAACACGAACCTTGGAGAATAATTTTATAATTATCATTATTGCATTGACAAAGCCTGGCGATTAAAACACCTTGCGCATCGTTAAATGTTTTTTGCCAAAGGTTGCACCGGTGGCTTTATGGATTGCAATCATCTGTTCGTTAAAGTCACCAACCCAACTTAATTCAAGTTCTTTGTATTGGTTTTTAGGCAATACATACTCGCCCAGGCGGATAAAAAGGACAGATTCTAAACCATGTTTCTGGTATTTTGGTTTTGTACCCATTACAATGGCCCTCATACGGGTAACGCCCACCCAGCGGCGGTAGGCAAATTTTAACTTTTCAATTAAGCCCAATTTGCCATCAAAACCTTTAATCATCTGGTTTGCATCAGGGATTAACACCACAAAAGATGCAGGCTCGCCATTAAAATAGGCAAATTGGATCAAATGCTCGTCCATAATGGGTTCCATACTTTTAAAACTTTCTTCGAGTGTTTCGCGTTTGATCGGAACAAAATTTTCGAAATCCTGCCAGCCGTCATTATAAATTTCCATTAAATCGTTAATGTATTTGCTGGAATTGGCTTTGCTGAAATATTCGAAAGTATAACCAGGTTTATTTCTTACCCAATTGGCTATTTTGGTAAAACGCTCCGGGAAAGGAATGGTAAGGTTAATGTGATTGGTTAGTTGTTCGTATTCGGTAACAAAACCATATTTCTTGAAAAACTTTTGATAATATGGAAAGTTATAGTTCATCCCAAAAGAAGGAGGGGTAAAGCCATCAACCAATAAGCCCCAAAAAGTATCGTTTTCTCCAAAGTTAATCGGCCCATCCATGGCTTTCATACCATTTTCGGATAGCCATGCTTTAGCAGTATCGAATAACAAAAAAGCTGCTTTTTCATCATCAATACATTCGAAAAAACCCATGCCACCGGTTGGCTGATCATAATGATAAGCTTTTTTCTCATTAATAAAAGCAGCTACACGACCTATCAATTTCCCTGCATCGTCTTTTAAAACCCAGCGTGTACATTTTCCATGTGCAAAAAAGGTGTTTTTTTCCGGATTAAAAACGTTTTCTACCTCACTATCCAATGGACAGATCCAGTTTTTGTCGTTTTTGTATAAAAGCTTAGGCGTATTTAGAAAATCTTTTTTTAATGATGGATTGCTTACGGGTATAATTTGCATGGGCACATTTTAAAATTAAAAAGCATCCTACCAAGCGGGCGGATGCTTTTTCAAATATATGTTTTTTTAAATATTAATAATCGTCGTCGTCGTCATCGAAATTATCGAAGTTATCAATATCATCTAATGGCATGTCAAAATTGTCATCATCATCATCGTCTTGAGACTTCTTTTTCGTTGTTTGAATATCGTCATCATCTTCAAGATCATCATCTTCGTCTACCTGTTTCTTGGTAGTCGGCTTAGTTGGGAGTTTCTTTGGCGCTTTCATAACACAAAAATAAAAATTGCTTTTATAGTTTAAAAATACAAAAAAACTTTTTTTAATAACAACCTGGAAGCAAAGAAATTAAATTATTTATTCAACTTTTTCACCCACGCTATTTTCTTCTTTTACGATATCTTTTAACTGTGGAAGCTGACTTAGGTTATTTAAACCAAAATAATCCATAAATAGGGTGCTGGTGGTATAGAGGATAGGCCTGCCCGGTGTTTCGGCTTTACCTTCGATACTGATCAGTTCCTTTTCCAGTAAACGCTGTACAGAGTAGTCGGAATTTACTCCCCTGATCTGCTCTATTTCGAGTTTGGTAATCGGTTGGCGGTAGGCAATAATGGCCAGGGTTTCCATTGCTGCCTGACTTAATTTTTTCTTCGAGCGATGCAGTTGTAACTGGTTAACGGTTTCGTGGTAATCTTTTTTGGTAAGGAACTGGTAACCGTTATTTAAATAAACCAGCTCTATGGCAAAGTCTTCCTGACTGTATTTTTCTTTGATCTGTTCGATGCTCTCGAATACCTGGATTTCGATAAACTCCTCGTTAAAAACAGCGTTAAGGGCTAGTATGATTTCCTGTGTACCAATACTTTGGCTGGAAGAGAATATGAGGGCTTCGATGTGCCTGGTGATGTTGTGATTGGGCATATACAAAAATAGAATTTTTGGGCATAAAAAAAGCGGTCTCGCTTTTAAAAACAAGACCGCTTTCAACACACAAATGAAACCTGAATTAAGATATAGTTTTAGGTTAGGTTATTAAATATCTATATCAATTCTATAAGAACGTCTTTGATAAACACTATCGTTTATTTCTAACACAAGTTTAAGGCTAAACAGGGTTGCTTCAAGGTTCTATTTAGTGAGTGGTATTAATAATTGAGTAAACGGTAAAATTTCTATTTTAACGGTATAGAAATGGATACTGTTGTACCGTTTATGGTATTTTGTTTCACATTTAGGTGTATAGGTTTTGCTCCAATCTGCCCTAAAAGGTGTAATCTTTCTTTGGTAAGCTGCATTCCTTTACTGATATGGGTTTCCTTTTTATCCTTCAGCGAATTGTCTATGCCAATTCCATCATCAATAATTTCGATGTTCAGGTAAAATTCATCCTGCAGTTTAATGTTGATCTGAATTTCACCACCGGTTTCTTTGGGCATAATACCATGCCATATCGCATTTTCTACATAAGGCTGTAACAGCATAGATGGGATAAAGGTTTCTTCTTTATCAATATCTTCATCGATATTAAAAATGTATTCGAGTTTATCCCCGAAACGGTTTTTCTCGAGTTTTAGATAAAGATTGAGGTATTCGAGTTCTTCTTCTAATGAGATATAGCTTTTTGTACAGATTTCGAGGTTTTTTCTGATCAGTCGTGCAAATCCTGTTAAAACTTTATTGGCTGAGGCCGTATTCTGTGTATTGATGTAATGCTGGATGGAATTCATTACATTAAATACAAAATGCGGATTCATCATGGCCTGCAATGCCTGTTGCTCGAGCATGAGTACCTTGTTTTTGAGTAATAACTGTTCCTGCTCCTTATCTTTCTGTTTGCGGGTAATGTAAACAGCCACTTTATAGAAAATATAAGCTACAAGGAGGATCAGGATGGATAAAAACCATAAACTTTGCCAGAAATGTTTTTTAATGGTGAAAGAGATTTTTGCCGATTCGCCCCAGTTGCCGTTCTGGCTTTTGGCACTCACCTCAAAAACATAATCGCCGGGTTGTAGAGAGGAGAAATCCAAACGCCGTGTACGTGTTTCTATCCATGGCGAATTTTCGTTTAAACGATAACGGTAGGTAATGTCGCTTGTAGTAAAATCAACCGCACTAAAGGTAAATAAAATGGTATTGTTCCCTGTTTCGAAGGTAAAGTTTCCCTGATCCACCGGTAAACGTTCATTATCCTTGATAATAGAGGTAACATATACCTTTGGCAGGTTCTTAATGATATTTTTATTGTTGTATTTGAATAAAATCAATCCTTTATTGGTGGCAAAGTAAGCCGTACTGTCGTCAATAAATAAACTGTTGATATCGTCGCTCAAAAGGTCTTTTCCGTAGTCGAAATTAGCTACACTGGGCTGATTGGGATAATCGGCAATTTTATTAACGCCTTTATTGGTCAGTACCCATATTTCGTTATTTTTTACAAATATTTTGGTACAGATATTATTGGTTAAACCATCTTTTTGGGTAATCTGGGTGGTAATCCGGTTGTCTTTATAAAAGATAAGGCCATAGCCATCTGTTGCCAGTATAAGTGTACCATCTGCAAGTTCCTGGATATCGTTTATCCTTTTGGTAAGCAGGGGATGATTTTCGTAATGTTTGATCAACCTGCCTTTTGCGAACTGGGATAAACCGTTTACGTTCGAAAACCATAAACTGCCTTCGCGATCATAAAATACATGGTAGGAGCGGTCTTTAAAAAAATCTTCCTTTTCGCGGTATTTTGCAGCGTTAAATTCGAATTTGTTTCTCCTGTCGGATAAGAAAACCACACCTGATGATAGTGCAAGCGCCAATTGGTTATTGTTTTCGCCAATACTAAAGTGTTTGATCACAAACATAGAATTGTTCGATTCCTTTAAATAACTTACTTCATCGGTGCCGCTATAAATATTTTTAAAAACACCCATCCCATAATCAGATGCGAAATAGATAGATTGATCTTTCGGATCGTATGTGAGCTGTTTAACGGTTTTATATTTTTTGAAATCATCGAGGCCAACTTCATCAACCTGGTAATTATTGATGCTTAATACATCGATTACGGCATCATCGGTGCCCAACCACAAGCGGTTTTTACCATCTTTGGTAATGCTTTTGATCACGTTACTGCTGAGGCCCGATTCGGCATCGATAATGGATAAACGGTTATTCGCATTCGGGAGCATATAAATGCCCTGGTTGGTAGCAAACCAAATATTCTGGTTATTGTCCTTTATCACCTGGTTAACGGCAATATCCTGTAAATACTGAACGGTTTTACCATTTTTATCAAGGGCAAAAGCACCATTGGCGTTTGATAGCCACACTTCTTTACTGGTAACGTCGTAATAAAAATAACCCGACATATTTTTGATCAGATTCTGCGGAATCGGGATCAGATCGTTGATGATGCCATGCCTGTATTGCTTTAGGCCGCCACTATCCAGATAAAATAACGATCGGTGCGAGCTGTTCGCAGCTGTCATGTAAGAAAGCGGCTGTACTTTAGATTTCACCATGGAAAAAGTTTTTCCATTAAACTGCTGCACACTTAAATCACTGTATGCAAAAATATTTCCCTGCTCATCCTCGTGGATAAAGGCATTGATAAATTTATCATTCAGATTAGGGGAAATGTATTTTTTGATCGTTTTTCCATCCCAGCAAACAATCAGGTTGGCATTGGTGCCGAGCCATATCCTTCCGGCTTTATCAACCAAAAAAGAAACAATTACAGTGTTGAAATTGAGTTTTTTAAGCAATTCATCGTTGTCCTGGTTATAAAATTTGCCCTCTTTAAGGTAACTTAACTGTCCATTGAGTGCAAAAAACCACAAACGGCCATCTTTGTCCTCTTTCATCTGGAGGATCTGCGTATCTGGCAAACCATCTTCGATCGTGAAATTCTGGAAATTGGTGCCGTCAAAACGGCTTAAACCATTATCTGTTGCAATCCAGATAAAGCCTTTTTTATCCTGTAAAATATAATAACAGTTGTTGCTGGCCAGCCCGTTCTTGGTGTTGTAATGGGGGAGGTAAGTGGTTTGGGCAAAAAGATTTTTTGGATTGATAAAGCCCAGCGTTAAAAATAAAAAGGCAATAAAAGTATAGCTGAAGTTAAACTTCAGCCTAGCTTTTTGAGCTAATGATCCAACTTTTATCTGTGGTTTAATGATCACCGTTTGCTTTTGTAAATAACTTTATTTTTTCAAAAAAGTCGCTTGCACGTCTTCTCGAAATGTTAATGCTTTCGCCGTTTTTCAGAAAAACCTGAAGTCCGTTTTTAGAATTATATTCCTTTAAGTGGTTAAGATTAATGATGCTTGATTTATGGATCCTGACGAACTGATCGGTTGGCAGCAGCTCCTCAAACTCCCTTAAAACTTTCGAAACGGTAATTTTATCATGGTTGTTTAAGTGCACGATAGAGTAATTGCTATCGGCTTCGATATAGATAATATCGTCGATATCGATCATTTTAAAACCCTGCCCATAGGGTAAGGTAAGTTTCCTGATTTCGGCCCTGGAGCTTAAACTTGAGGCGAGATTATTGATCCTTTCGTCGTTTTCGTTCTGGCCTTTAAACAGTTTAATGTGCTGAAAAACCTTCTCTACGGCCGTTTTAAGCTCATCAATATCGATTGGTTTTAAAAGGTAATCGAGCGCATTGGCCTTAATTGCTTTTAGTGCGTACTGATCGTAAGCCGTGGTAAATATCACGGCAGCATTGTGTTTTTGGGCATCGGGTATCAATTCGAAACCATTACCACCCGGCATGGCAATGTCGAGAAAAATTAAATCGATGGGATGGTGTGCCAGGATATCTTTTGCTTCTGTCACCGACCTCGCAATACCGGTAATTTCTACCTGCGAACAGTTCTGCTGTAGCAAAAAAAATAACGACGATCGGGCAAACTCCTCATCATCAACAATAATGGCTTTTAATGTAGTCATGGTTATAGGTTGGTGAATGTATTAAAATGCGCTTATAAAAAAAAATGGAAAAGCAAAAAACCAGTGCACTGATTGTCACGTATGTATCATCAAACGAATTCAAAACCACTAAACATAGATGACTATGAAAAACAATGAACTAGAAACAAAAAATGAACTTCAGGAAAAAAGTTTATTTGACAAAACTGTAGGCAGAAGATCCTTTCTTCAGTACGCAGGTGCAGGTGCCGCTGGCATTGCTTTGGTTGCTGCCGGTTGTAAAAAAGACCGTGGTTACGAAAACCCAGTAATGAACGGTGGTGTAACATTAGATTTTAAAGACGATTTCGGCGTATTAAATTATGCTTATGCTTTAGAACAGTTAGAGGCTGCGTTTTATATTAAGGTAGCTTCAGCTCCGGCATCAGATTTTACCCCGGTACAAAAAAGTTATTTTACGGATGTACAGTTTCACGAAATTGCGCATAGAGAGTTCTTTAAAAAAGCATTAAGTACTGCAGCTATTCCTAGTTTAGAGGTAGATTTTTCTTCTATTGATTTTACTAAAGCCGCGAGTGTACTGGCAGCGGCAAAAACTTTTGAAGATTTAGGTGTTGCTGCTTATAATGGGGCAGGCAGATTACTTGTAAGTGGTGATTTTCTTTTGATAGCAGGTAAAATCGTTTCGGTAGAAGCACGTCATGCTTCTTGGGTGAGGGATCAGATTACACCCGGGTCATTTTCTGATTTAGCATCGCTTTCAGCATTCGGTGCAGATAGTACTAATGCGTTGGACGGCGCATTAACACCAGATAAAGTTTTGCCGTTGGCCAAACCATTCATTAAAACAGCAATTTCAGTAATCAATCTTAAAACTCAAAACTAAGCAATCATGAATATCTTAAATATACTAGAAGAAATTGAAAAAGTTGATGGAGAAATCTATGAAAGATTAAATCCACGACGTAAAGCGATGCAGGATTTTTATAACATCGGTAAAAAAATCTCTTTGGCTGCACTTCCATTGGCTATGGGTTCGCTGTTTCAAAAGGCTTATGGCCAAACACCTACAAGTACAGTAACTGATGTTCTGAATTTTGCTTTAGGCTTAGAGTATTTAGAATGGAACTTTTATAATCATGCATTGGTAGCTACGCCTAGTTTAGTTCCTGATACAAATGGTGCCAAAACTGCGATTACCTTAATCCGTGATCACGAGCGTGCACACGTTAACTTATTAAAATCTGTATTAAACATTACAACACCTACCGATCCGGCCAGTGATGGTACCAAATATGCCGATTATCAGTTTGAAGCAGTATTGGCTGATGTTTTTACCAATTATCAAAGCTTTTTAAAAGTGGGTGTTGCTTTAGAGGATACTGGTGTTAGGGCGTATAAAGGTCAGGCAGGTATTTTATCTCAAGGTGGAGATTTAAGTAAGAATGCAGTTTTAAAAACGGCTTTACAAATCCATGCAGTTGAAGCACGCCATGCTGCTCATTTACGTGCAATGGCAGCTGCATCTTTAGGTGTTAATTTAAAACCTTGGATTGCATATGCCGCAAATGGAAATGATACAGGTATTGGGTTAGTTGATGGGAACTATGCAGGTGAACAAAATACAACCCAAGCAGGTGTAGACATTACATCTTTATTTACTGCAGCAAATGGTTCTCCTGTATTAACTGGAGCAGCAGCACAAACTGCAGCAGCAGAATGTTTTGATGAAGCATTAGATGGTGTTAGCGTTAAAAAACTTGCAAATGCGTTTATTAAATCATCAAGCGGTAAACAATTTACATAGGATAACCAAAATATTTACATTATTGATTAGGTAATGTTTAGTTTAAGGTAGGGAGGTAGAACTTAAGTTTTACTTCCCTTTTTTTGTTTTATATATATAAATATATATACAACTATGAGTTGTTTTAATTGTAGTTTTTTAATACAATATTGTAGTTTTTTGATTATATATTAGTTGGATAAAATCTAATAATAAAAACAATGAAAACAAAAATCTACATCTACGTTCTATTTACATGTCTTTTTGCAATTTCTTCTTGTAAAAAGGATAACAATTTAGTTCAGAAAGATCTAATGACGGCAAGTTCCGGTTATGGATCCGCTAAGCTTGAAAGTGGTTATCTATCTTTTAAAGATTACCAAAGTTTTATTTCTGCAATGAAAAACATTTATTCTTTAAAGCCAGTTGAGAGAGAGAATGAAGAAAAATCTCTCGGATTTGTATCTATGAAGACTATTTATTCTAATTTCAATAAAGAGTTAGATGCGTTAGAAAAGTTAAGTAAAGAAGAGTATTTCAAGGGATATGATCTACTAAAAGAAAAGTATAAGAAAGAAATTACCTTCACTGATAACTCTTATACTTTAAACTGTTCAGGGTTAGCTGAGTCGTACTTGGCAAATTCGGATGGAATTGTAAAAGTTGGAGATGATTTTTTATATTTTTCTCTTAATAGTATTAGAACATACAATAATAAATCATACTCGCAGGTATTATTTGAAACAAAAAACAAAAATATAAGTAATGAGCTAATATCTCTCAAAGCCATTAATCAAACTGGTAGTCCAAGAGAGAAAATTTCATATCTCGATGGAAGTATGGCAGGTTCAAATTCTTTTACTGTTAAAGCTTCGCCTTTTAAGTTTATCGAAGGCAATTCCGGTAGAGCACAACTTTACGCTAGGGCAAAAATTTATAATATCAATAATAGTTCTTTTGGTAATAGGGGATTTGTAACTTACGAATGTAATGCAAGACACAAGAATATTTTTGGAACTTTTAGAGAAGTCAAATATATAGCAGGGGCTTACGGACAAATTAGAATAACATTATTACAAATGGTCGAACCGACTCATATTTTTGGAGATGATGTTAGGCATCCTTATTATCCTCAAATTCAGGCAGACATAGCAACTGCGCCTAATAGTGTTGATGAGGGAACAAAAGAATTTGTGGTCGCTGCATCTAATGTTTTAATTTCCAATCATGGTGCTCTGTCTCAAAGTTTAAATACAGTACAATTTAATGATGGTATCTTTGGTGTAAATGATGATGCTATACAGCCTGATGGGTATTGGTATTATATAGAGTCGAACGGATCAATCCCAATTCTCCAAACAGCATCAGCCATAAAAGCGCAAATTCTTGGTGGTGCACCTTTTAGTTACCCTTCTGTAGATTTCGATCCATTAGATATGGCTTATTAGTATTCATTGACTCGTCCTAAAATAGGT
>NZ_DJDT01000050.1 GCF_002432345.1 Pedobacter sp. UBA5917 | reverse complement strand
ATCCCGATTTTTTCAATCGGGATATAGTGAACAGCGGGACTACCGGAGCCGATTGACATAGAACCCTGCTTTTCAAAAAAATAAAAAATAGAAACATTGGAAAGATTATTTCTTTTAACAGCGATTTACAGCTTCCATCTGTAAAGATTCTTCTCTGCGCTCAGAATGACAGGTAAGCAATTAATTCTATTTACCTACAGTCATTTACATGTTGAGTTTTAAACAAATCGGGTTCATTAAGCTTATTTTGCATAATTTAGCAAATTCACTTTGCCATAATACATGACTGATATTATCCACTTATTGCCTGATGCTGTTGCCAATCAGATTGCTGCCGGAGAAGTTGTACAACGACCTGCCTCTGCGGTGAAAGAATTGCTCGAAAATTCGATAGATGCCGGCGCAGATAAAATTCAACTGGTAGTAAAAGATGCCGGTAAGGCGCTTATTCAGATCATTGATAATGGTTGCGGAATGAGTGTTACAGATGCCAGAATGTGTTTCGAACGCCATGCTACTTCGAAGGTAAAAAAAGCGGAGGATTTATTTGCCATCCGCACTATGGGTTTCCGCGGTGAGGCCATGGCTTCTATTGCTGCAATTGCACAGGTAGAGATGAAAACCCGCAGGCATGAAGATGAAATCGGCACCTGTATCTCTATCGAAGGTGCACAGGTAACCAACCAGGAACCTGTGGCTACGCCAGCAGGAACGCAGATTTCGATTAAAAACCTGTTTTTCAATACGCCTGCCCGAAGGAATTTCCTTAAAAGCAATCCGGTGGAAATGCGCCATATTTTAGACGAGTTTCAGCGGGTAGCATTGGCACATCCGGGTGTATTTTTTAGTTTGCACCACGATGGCGTGGAGATTTTTAATTTGCCAAAAGGTAATTTAAAACAACGCATTGTTCACCTTTTTGGTAATAATTATAACGAACGTTTGGTGCCCGTTGAAGAGGAAACCACCATTATCAATCTTAAAGGTTATATTGGCAAACCGGCTTTTGCTAAAAAAACCAGGGGCGAACAGTTCTTTTTTGTAAATAACCGTTTCATCAAGGATCCATATTTAAACCATGCGGTTAGTTCTGCTTTTGAAGAACTGTTGCCTGATGATAGTTATCCGCTTTATGTACTGTTTATCGAGATCGATCCTTCGAAAATCGATGTAAACGTGCATCCAACCAAAACAGAAATCAAATACCTGGACGAAAAATCGATTTATGCTATTATGAAATCGGCAGTAAAACGTTCTATTGGCCGTTATAACATTGCACCAACCCTGGATTTTGATCAGGAAACGGGTTTCAGTAACATGATTACCCAAAAAGCGGTTGAAGATATTGTGCCGCCGAGCATCAATTTCAATCCCGATTTTAATCCTTTCGCCAGCGATAAGAGCTCGGTATCTGGTTATGCTTCATCGCCAAGAAATTACGATGCGAAACCAAGTGCAAAAAACTGGGGCTCGCTTTACGATATAACGGAACAACCTGTTGTAGAACAGACCTCGATTTATGAAGATGAAACGGTTTTGGAAACCAAGCAAAAGCAGTATATGCAATTGCACAACCGTTATATTGTTTCGCAGATTAAATCGGGTTTAATGGTAATCGACCAGCAAATGGCCCACGAACGGATCCTTTACGAGCGTTTTCTCGTACATCTTGATGACCGCAAAGGTGCATCGCAGCAGAGTTTATTCCCGCAAACCATTACACTTAATGCCAATGATTTCGAACTGGCCAAAAGTTTATTGGAAGATATAAAAAGTTTGGGCTTCGATGTACGCGAATTCGGAAAAAATACGTTGGTAGTAGAAGGTGTTCCGGTTGATCTGGGCAGCAGCAATATTAACGAAACACAATTATTTGAGCAGCTGATCGAGGGCTTTAAAAACTCACAGCAGGAGCTAAAATTAAGCAAACGCGATAGTCTGGCCCGGAGTTTGGCAAAAAACAGTGCCATTAAAGCAGGTACAAGCCTGGGCCAGGAAGAAATGAATACCTTGATTGATGAACTTTTTGCCTGTAAAACCCCTAACTTTAGCGTGAGCGGAAAACCCATTATCCAAACCATTACTTTGGCAGAACTGGATAAGAAGTTTGAGAAGAGTTAGATAGCATAGGGTTTGGAGCCGAAAGGTCGGAGGTCCGGGGTCCGAAGACCGAAGGTTGGGTGTAAAAGATTAGAAGAGAAAAGTCAACAGCGCAAGAATTTAAAACCCACGCGGCAAGTCCGTCCCCCTTTTTAAGGGGGCAGGGGATGAAAAATTGAAGGAGACTAAATCATGTTGCTAGATAGATCCTGATCCCGATGTGAAAATCTGGACAGGATGACGACGTGGTTGAAACAATTAACCAGTTAACCAATTTAAACAGTTAACCATACTTGAATTAATGAACAACATATATATTCCACCGGTAGTAAAAAACCTACTGATTATAAATATCCTTTTTTTCGCAGCTACCTACTTATTTAAGAGTCTTCATCTCGATGATCTGTTGGCCGTTTATTATTTCGATTCTCCAAAATTCAAAATATGGCAACCAATAAGTTATATGTTTATGCATGGTGGCATTGCGCATATCTTTTTCAACATGTTCGCCCTTTATAGCTTTGGAAGTATATTAGAATCGCGATGGGGTGCAAAGAAGTTTATTATATTCTATTTTATAACAGGCTTAGGTGCATTATTTTTACAATGGGCAGTACAGGCTTTTGAAGTTCATCAGATTTTAGGAACTTTTACCGCAGGCAATAAATTAGACTTAAACAACCTCTACAACGCTTCAGAATCGTCTCCAGCAGAAATAAAAACATTATTTGGCATCTATTTTGGCCGTATGCTTGGTGCATCTGGCGCAATTTTTGGTTTATTGGTTGCTTTTGGTATGCTTTACCCTAATGCAGAATTGTTGATCATGTTTATCCCGGTTCCGGTAAAGGCAAAATACATTATTCCCATTTATATTTTAGTAGAGTTATCATTGGGGGTTGCCCAGATAGAGGGCGATTCGATTGCGCATTATGCCCATCTGGGTGGTGCTTTAATCGGCTTCATACTTGTTAAAATTTGGAAAGATAAAAAAGATACATTTTATACGCTTTATGAATAACACTTTCAAAGATTTAAAATACAAGATTTTTCAGTCGGGCAACCCGCTGTTCTTTTACATTGGGATTAACACCATACTTTTTTTAGTTACCGCAGTTATTGGTGTATTCAGCTGGTTAGGTGGTAAAGGCAATAATATCTATCCATTAGTACGCTATTATTTAGGCCTTCCTGCCGAAATTTCCTTACTGCCAGAACGCTTTTATACCGTATTTACCTACATGTTTTTCCACGAAGGTTTTTTACACTTTCTGTTTAATATGCTCGGTTTATTCTGGTTTGGAAGTATTTTCATGAATTTCTTAAAAAGCAGGCAGTTCCATTTTGTTTACATCGTTGGCGGTCTGGCAGGGGCTTTATTTTATGTTGCAGGGTTAAATACTTTCCCCGTTTTTAAAGGCAATATTGGCGGTGCCACTGTTATTGGTTCTTCTGCTGCTGTAATGGCAATTATAACTGCTGCTGCAACACTTGTACCCAATTATTCGATGATGTTATTGTTTTTTGGGGAGGTAAAAATTAAATGGATTGCCATTGTTTATTTCATTATAGCTTTTATTGGTTTATCATCCATAAATGCAGGAGGAAATTTCGCCCACATTGGCGGCGCTTTATTGGGTTTCATTTATATCAAACGCCTGCAAAGCGGAAGCGACTGGAGTAAACTATTTGAGCGTAAGCCAAAATTAAAAGTGGTTAGAAACGAAAAACCGGTTAAAAAACCCGAATTTAAGGGCGGCGTTTCGCAACAGGAAATAGATGCTATTTTAGATAAGATCTCCACATCGGGATATGATAAATTAACAGCAGCAGAAAAAGAAAAATTATTTAAGGCAAGCAAAGATTAATGGCCACAAAAAAGAAGAAAAAGTATAGTTTTCTGGATAAAGTATTCCTGCCTATTGCCATTGTAGCAGCAGTAGCTTTGCTTTTGGGCGTGTTGGCCGGAAATATGGATCCAAGGAAGCATGCACTTATTGCTTTTTTCGGGCTCGCTTTCCCTTTTGTTCTTGTTGGCAATATTATTTTATTAGCCTGGTGGCTTTTAAGCAAAAAATGGCTATTTGCAATAGCTACGGTGATTGTAATCGCCCTTACCGGAAAAACACTAAAAGCAACTTTTGCCATCGGCGGAGATGAAGGTCCGGCAGAAAGAGCGGATAACAGCATCAGGATGATGACTTATAACGTACACAGCTTTAAACTTTACGGCGAAGACAATAACGAATCGGTTAAAGAAAAAATGCTCCAGGTGGTGAAAGATCAAAATCCCGATATCATCTGCTTTCAGGAATTTTTTACGCGTTACAAAGGTGCATTCGATACAGTGGATAGTTTAAAAGCACTGTTAAATACCAAATATTATTACTTCGTTCCTACCAACAAAAATGACTACGAGGCTGTTGGATTAGCTATTTTTTCTAAATTCCCCATTAAAAATTCAGGTAAGATTCCTTTTGTTACCGGTTTTCCTGGCAACATGAGTATTTATACCGATTTAAACATCAGAGGGAAAACTCTGAGGGTTTACAATGTACATTTCCAGTCTATTTCTTTTGAAAAACAGGATTACGAATACCTCGACAAGGTAAAGGAGATGAATACGGAGCTAAAACCATCTAAACGTATTTTAAGCATGCTAAAAAGTGCTTTTTTAAAGCGCAGTGGTCAGGTAGATATTATGAAAAAGGAAATGGCCAGCTGTACAACACCTTACCTTATCGCCGGCGATTTTAACGATACACCGGCATCTTATGTAGTAACGCAGATTACCGCTGGTTTAAACAACAGTTTTATAAAAAAGGGAAATGGCTTTGGCAAAACCTATAATGGCAAATTTCCGAATTTCCAGATCGATTACATTGCCACATCGAAAGCGTTAGAGGTATTAAACTACAAAATTACGGAGGCAAAATTATCCGATCATTTCCCGGTACGCAGCGATTTAAGGTTTGTGCCTTAACCAGTATTCTGTTACTATACCCTGTTTTTTTGGAGCGCAATACCTGTAAAAGGTACAACGTTTCCTCCCGTTTTACGCTTTTACGCTTCGCTTCCTCGTACCTCGTTGCTGCAGGGTAATGCTTCAACCGCCCGCCTGCAACGGGCAGGGGGGCTAATTGGCCAGGGCAGTGTTTCATTTTCGGGGTTGCATGGTGCAGAAACCTTTGTTTATAAACCCGATTGCAATGGTTCCGATTTTTCATCGGAAGTAATGGAAAGCGGGACTGTAGGCCTCCAAGGACCACAAACCGCTCATTTCCCTATTTTTTCGGTCGGTGAGACACCAACCGATAAGGTAATGACGATCAAATTACTAGTTATTTTATTTTCTTACCATACATCAACATAAGGCTTGCGGCTTATCCGCATATTTGCTTCATAAAATTTAAAAAAATCTTCAAAAATATGAGCTTAATAGATGCCCTAAACTGGCGTTATGCCGTTAAGAAAATGAACGGTCAACCTGTTGAACAAGAAAAGGTTGATAAAATTATTGCTGCTGCACACCTGGCACCAACTTCATCAGGTTTACAGCCATTTAAAGTAATTGTGGTAACCAACCAGGAGTTAAAAGAAAAAATTGCACCGATTGCTTTTAACCAATCGCAGGTAATCGATTCTTCTCACCTACTAATTTTCGCCGCAAACGAAAACTATACAGAAGAAGGAATTGATAATGTTTTCAATAGAATGAATACTGAGCGCGGTTTACCACTTGATGCTACCGATGCTTATAAAGCACAGCTTAAAGGTATGATCTTATCGAGAACTGCCGAAGAAAACTTTAACCATGCTGCCCGTCAGGCTTACATCGGATTTGGTATTGCCATTGCAGAGGCTGCTTTGTTAAAAGTAGATGCTACACCAATGGAAGGCTTTAACGGTCCGGCTTTAGATGAACTTTTAGGCTTGGATAAAAAAGGTTTAAGAAGCGTTACCTTATTACCATTAGGAAACCGCGACGAAGCCGGCGATTGGTTGGTAAACCTTAAAAAAGTACGTTCTCCTAAAGAAGAATTCTTAATTGAATATAAATAACAGGCAAACACCATTATATTTAAAACGGGCCGCTTTTTTAGTGGCCTGTTTTGTTTTTGCGGGTGGCGGTTTGCGGGTGACGTTAAGCGTTTGGCCTCCTAAACAAAATCCGTCATTGCGAACTGAAGCGTTGCCTGTGGGGTAGCGTGAAGCAATCTTTTAAGCATAAGGTTAACTGGATTAGATCCTGAAACAAGTTCAGGAGGACGGCACCCGGGAAAAGTGGATGGCCAATGAACCGGCTTGGAGCCTAGCGGTTGGCGTTCGGCGAACAATCAACCAATTTTCAGTTGGCAGTTTGCAATTACCAA
>NZ_DJDT01000148.1 GCF_002432345.1 Pedobacter sp. UBA5917 | reverse complement strand
CAGGTGTTTATGGTGGTACCATTCACATCGAAATCGAATCAACCGAAGATACCTCGGTAATCGAATCAATGGTTAACAACCAGTATAAGCCACTTTCCGGAACTATCGTTTTCAAAAAAGGCGAAGAAGATGCGAAAATGAAAGAACTATCTTTCGAAGATGGTTATATCATCCAGTACAACGAGGGTATTGCGGTAAACGACAATACACCAATGACTTTAAGTTTCGTAGTATCTGCCCGTAAGCTAAAGCTGGGTAATGCAGAACACGAAAACGATTGGCCAAAAGCTTAGTCATCACTAAACATATAGTAATTAAAGCGCCCCGATTTTTTCGGGGCGCTTTTAATCCATTGCTATTTCAGTACCCTACATCTACCTATTATCTAAAATTATTATCCCTCTTGGCACCGTGATCGATTTTCACAGCGCTACACTATAAATTAATGCTCAATTATGTCTAACCAGCTCAAACATATCGCAGTAAACAATTACTATTCTGGTAAAACGTTTGGTTCGGCATCCACACACAATATTCATCTGATCGGGCAGTTTACAAAAAATGGAGTCATTTTTAATGTAATGCCATGTATATATCAAACCTTTGGTTTGGGCTAATTGTTGTGAACAAGATTAAACAATATGGAAAAGAAACTCATTGCAGAGATCAATATAGAAGGGAAAGAAATTACACATTTTGCCTCCTTCAGCCTACAGCAAGCTTTTAACGAGCACCATTATTTCGAACTGCGTTTTAACCACGACCAGATGGGGGCACCCGGACTTATCAGCTTGGATGATAGCCGCGATTTTGTAGGTAAAACTTTAACTGCATCTTTCGGACATACGCCAGAAGGTATGCAGAACTTTGTGGGACTGGTTTCCAAAGTCGAATTGTCGCAAAGTCATGGTTATCATGGGGTTGTAGTGGTAAGTGGCTACAGTCCCACGATTTTGATCGATCGCGGTCCGGATTTAGGTTCTTATCTCGATAAAGACCTGAACGAGATCGTTAAGTTAGCCACTAAAGATACGCCGGCAAACGACCTGAAGGTGGTTGCCAATGCAGCAAGAACTACACCAATCGATTATATTATCCAATACCGCGAAAGCGATTTTGCTTTTCTAAACCGCCTTTCGGCCGAATATCACGAATGGTTGTTTTACGATGGCAAACAGCTCAATTTTGGTAAACCCAATACGCAAAAGGAAATAGCGCTGTTTTACGGCAGGGATGTGCAGGAAATGCAATATGCAATGGAAATTGCACCGATAAAAAATAAACGGTTCTCTTATAACCCCAAGCAGAACGAAATGCTGCTGAGTGAAAGTAGCGGTAAAGTAGATGGTACGCCCGATTTATCCCATGCGGTAAAAGCTTCGAACCTTACTTTCAGTAAAACCTTTAATCAGCCATCATTAATCAGGGTTGATAATAACAATGATATTAAAAGCCTGGTAGAAAACGAAGAAAAGGCCAATACCAGTGAGCTTTTAAAGGTTACGGCAAGGGGCGACAATGCAGGTCTAAGCATAGGCAGTATTGCCGAAATTACCATGAGTGTACGCAAAGAACTAGCTTTTACATCCGAAAGCCTGGGTAAATTCCTTATCACCAGTGTTACACATCATATCGATGAAAATGGCAAATACCATAATAATTTCGAAGGAAAAGTATCTACAACTGAACGTTTACTGGTAAAAAATTTCGATAAACCTCAGCCTGATATGCAACTGGCAGATGTGATCGATAATAACGATCCACAGGGCCAGGGCCGTATCAAGGTGAAGTTTAAGTGGGAGTGTTTAACAAACGACGTTACCGAATGGCTGCGTGTGGTTACGCCAAGCGCAGGTATAGGCGATAGAGGAAATAACCGCGGGTATTTTGCTATTCCAGAAATTGATGATCAGGTAATGATCGCTTTCGAAGAAGGAAATGTGGCCCGCCCCGTGGTAATGGGAAGTGTGTACCATAGTGCCAGTGTGGATAGTAGTCCGCTGATTAAAAACCATTTAAAAAGTATTATTACCCGTAGCGGCCACTTGGTAGAGTTTGACGATGACCCAAATACGCAGGGTATAAAAATTACCGATATACACGAAAATATCATCCATATTGATACTAAAGGGAATAACATCACCATCACAGCACTCGAAAACATGACCCTAAACTGCAAGAACATGCAGATTAATGTACAGGAAAATATGGCCGTACAGGTTGGTAAAGAACAATCTACCAATGTGGGCGACAACCAGACAATTTCGGTCGGGAAAGATATTACAACCTCCGCTGGCAAAAATTTCTCGTTAACGGCTACAGGTGATATAGAAGAAACTTCGGATAACCGGACAGAGATGGTAAGCAAAGATTTTTTAAGACATGCAGAAACATCCAACGAGCAGGCAAGCGAGATAACCGTTTTCAGCCAAAAGGAAAATATGACTTTGCAGAGTGGAAAAATTGTAGAGATCAACAGTGCAGAAAAATCAAAAATGTTTTAAAAATGGCCATTTTGAAACAATGTACCAATATGACCCTCAAGGTCAATTCCACATATTCTCTCCAGGTAGAGAATAAATTGGAGAAAAAAGCAGATAAAGTTAACATAGAAGCGATGCACAATAACCTGATTTTGGCCTGCAATAAAAAAATAGTTGGCCGAGGGGGAAAAGCATGATCGTAAAAAACAATTTATACCTGTTACTGCTTGTTTTAGTAACAACAGTATCGAGTTGTAAAGGACAGAATATGGAAGAAAAGTTTGATTGGACTGCAACAATATCTGCGCCGAAGGAAGTCCCTGTAGAAGTATACCAGGGAGAAATTTCCGCCAAAAACTATGGGCAGAACCTGAGTCATTTGGGGCCGGTTGCGGTAGGTTGGGGACTGGGAGGAGCAATCGTTTCCAGTGGTCCGGATACCAAAGAGTTACCCGATTATTTGGGGCTTACCTGGGTTTCTTTTGCGGAGAAAAAGGTATACTCCGGCCAGTTTCAGCTCCCTAAAGAAAAAATCCTAAAATTATTCAAAGATGGATTCAATAATGGGGGCAACAAGCCAGACGAAACCTATAACACTTTTATCATCGGTCTGGCACCAAAAGGTAATATTATAGTATGGGCTGCCGGTGATGGCAATCAGGTAGAAATAGCACATTTTGCTGCAGCAGAAACAAAAATCGATACAGCAAAACTGTCTGATGAGGAAAAACACCTATTTACCCATAAATATGTAGATTATGTTTTATCCGATACGATGATCATAGAACCCCAGTTTCAGGCAAGGATAAAATCTCAGGGTTATCCCAATGCAGAGCTTTACACTGCCATTTATAGGGAAAAGTATAATTGGACACCTAAGGTTGTATTGCCTAGCGGATACCATTTAACAAATTGGTCTTTTATGCTAAGTAATGGAGAGAAGGAATATATTTTGGATGGGAATAAGATTTTAGCAAAACAAAGCCGTGCCATTCCTTACCTGCTCAATGTAATGTTTACAGATAATGAAAAAAACCGGTACGAAGCTGATATTGTGATTACCCAGGATAAAAGCTATTTACCCAGTTTACAGCAGAATGGCTTGGCTACCCATATCCCTGTTGATTTTGATGTAAACGAAATAAACAGAATTTTTAAAGAGAAGTTAAATAAAACCCAACCAGCCGATCTGTTGATCAATATAGATCCCAAAGAAAGAAAACTGGATCTGGATTTAACACAGGGTACATTAAACTTCCCAGTTAAACAGGTAGAATTCCAAATAAAAAACTATGGCAACTAATGTTAGTTTTGGTAATTATGCGCCTCCCGGTCCTGTAGATAAGGGGTTGGAATACCGTTTTGGGATGTTCTTTGATGGTACGCGGAACAATAAAACAAATACCGAAGGCCGTGAGGAATTCAATAAACCGAGCGATCAGAAATCAAAAAATCCAAACGATTTAGCCAAAGCTGCGGCATACAAGAAATATGGCAAGGATGATGATAAAAGCAGTTATCAGAACACCTACAGTAACGTAGCCCGGATGTTGGAAGGTTACCGCAGAGGCAAAATCTATATAGAAGGGATAGGTACCACCAATAATGGTGGTGACGATACTTTGGGGTATGCCTTAGGTACCGGCGAAACAGGCATTAGGAGCAAGGTAGAAAAAGGCTGTAGATTATTGGCCGGTTTATTGCCCAAGAGAAAAGAAGTTTCGGTTCTGATATTGGACGTATTTGGATTTAGCCGAGGTGCAGCCGCAGCACGTAATTTTGTTGCAGAAGTTACGCAGAGCGAATTCAAGATCAATATTGATCCATTGTCTACACCGGATAAACCAGGTAGCTATTCTGAAATAACGATCCCGGCACATGGTTATCTGGGTAAACAGTTTAAAGATGCGGGTGTAATTGTAAAGCGGTTGGAAGTGCGTTTCCTGGGTATTTACGATACGGTTTCTTCTTACGAGCCGGGCGCTACATCCATCGCCTCGGTAACAGCCCTGAATCATGATTTTACGAATGATGTTGCCGAGCTGAATCTGAACAATATCGGGAAAGCCAAGTGTGTTCTTCACCTTACAGCAGAAAACGAACACCGTGAAAATTTTGCTCTTACCAATGCCCGTGTGGGACTGCAGAAAAGTTTACCCGGTGTACACTGCGATATAGGTGGTAGCTACACCAACGGTATCGAAAAGGTTGATGAGCTCATCAACGGGTCGGAGGATGTACAGAACGCAGAAAAAAACAGACTGATTTCAGAAGGATGGTACACTGAAAAACAGTTGACCCTACATCCATATAAACGGAAACTTTCTGGTGAACGTAACCTCAAAAACACATACAGTTACATCCCGCTGCACCTGATGATCGATTATGAATTGGAATTCGAAGAAAAATTTCCAATCAACAAAGCGTTGCTGGTAGACCAGAAATACGACATTTCTGCAGATCCTTTACTGGTACGCGTAAAAAAGAAACTTCAGGATTCGATGCACAAAAATGTAAGCCCATATGCTTTTAAATCATTTAAAGATATCCATTCGAAGTATAAAGGAGCTAAACTTCCTGAACAACGCTTTGCCGATTACCAAAGGGAGTTGGACGAGCAGAACGACCTAAGGAAATTAAGAAATGAGTACCTGCATTGGTCTGCTGAATTTGATGGCATTGGCATGGACCCAACCCCAGATAGAGTGCGTGTTACCTATTAAATTTAAACTATGAAAAAATATTCGATCATAAGGGTGGGCATTTTGATTGCCGGTTTTCTATTGATATACCTATACGATCACTGGGATTCGTGGTTCGATAACAACGGATCCATTGGTGGCAATAGTGGCATGTCGGTACCTATTGGTTATTTTTTGAACCTCGGATGGATTTTTTTGTGGTGCCTGTTTTTATTGATCGAAATATTGATCAATTATTTCAGGAAGAGCTCCGATAAAACAAAAAGAATGTATAATGTGGTACTCATTGTATTGGGTATTATCTTATTTATCATTTACAATATGATCATAAGTCATTAACGGTCTATTTAGCTTAAACATGAATTACAGAAGTTTGTTACTTGACGATAGTGGAACTGCCCCCGAGGTAGAAAAGCCTGCCGGAGAAACTGAAAAAGCAAACCAGCCTATTCAGTTTGATGGAAATTTCGGGCTTAAAAAACGGACTGGCAAAGAAGGAAATGTACAGCATTATGGCCTTACCATCCTATTTGAAGAAGAAAAACAAACGCATGAAATTAAATATGAGCTATCACTAACCTACTTGGGCTTAAACCAGGAGCAGAATTTTTTATACCGGTTAGATAGAACAAGTGCTGTTTACGTTAATGAAGTAATCCCAGAGCTGGTAGCAGATAAACTGGCCTATCAGGCAGGCAGCATATTTTATCCCTTAATTGTTGAAACGAAACCGGATGGGGAATTTTTAAAGGTGGCCAATTGCGACGAGATCAGGAAAAGATGGGTTAAAGTTAGATCGGAAATTGAAAGTTACTTTGAAGGTGATTATGCTGCTAAATATATCCGTTTAATGGATGAACGCTTAGTGGATGATAATTATATACAGATCTGCTTTCGGGAAGATTGGCTTATACAGACTTATTTCCAGTCGATCTATAAAAACTATAAAGAGCAGCTCACGGTAGAAGAAAACCTGTTGTTCCCCAATCTCGAACCCATGGCATTGGGGTATAAAACTGTCGAAACTGTAAATCCGCTTACCAATCATTTCGGAGCACTTCAGCTGGAGCACAATGGTGTTTTGGAGCAGGACGAAATAAACTCGGCAACAGGAGGCTATCGGGCTAAATATATATTAAGTCCGGCAACCAAAGCCATACAGATTATCATTGCCGAATGGTGGGTTAAGGAATTGACGGAGAAAAAAGTGACATTAAAACTATTTTCAACAGATAAACTTGATGATGAGAAACTGCCAACCAATGTTGCACCATCATCAGTAGAAAGTTTGGTGTTTTTGGATGGCGATAAAACAAACAAAAGCGAAAAGAGCTTTTGGGGTAGCTGGTTTAAATAGCTTAAAATAAATTGATATGGCTGAAAAACATATTGTAGTACAGGGAGCTGTTTGTTTGTGCAATTTTGGCACAAGCCCGGATAATTTAAAAGTTTTAACAAACCAGAAAAATTATGCAAATGACGATAAAGGCAGTAAAAAGCCCATCGCCACCCATAAAGATATAGGCTCAACATTTGAAAAAAATACTTTTGGAAGCTGTTCAAAAAAGAATAACTCTCCATGTACGGCGGTAGTAACAGAATGGTCTGATTTCTATGAAGAGACCCTACTCGATAATGGTGGTAAAATCCTGCTCGAAACTTCTAAGGCAACCTGTCCGGTTGGTGGTAAAGATTGCATCAAGATTATTAAACATGGGCAGATGGCAGAACCTACCGCACAGAATTTCGACAATACCAATAAAGAAGTACAGAAAACACTTAACCCGATGATTGTGGCTAAGGATATGCAGGAAACTGAGGATTTGAATAGCGGCGTAATTGACGGATAATTTATATAGGCTAAAACATGGCAAAGAAAGGTATAAAAAAAATTGTTTGGAGCGGCGAAGGCAAAGTTCATAAAGATAAATCTAAGCCAGGTTATTCCGTTGTGATAGATGGGGGATCTACCGTGGGCTTTGTTGTTGGCGAATGGTTTCCTGGTACAACCGAAGCCGATAAGAAAAAAAATATCACCTGGATCAGGCAATCGGCCGATAAAAAGGTCGATTATTATAAAGGCGCACAGCCAAGCACCAAACCATATACTTTATTTATTTCAAAAGCTCAGGCTGGCAAAGTTTTCTACTATGTAGAAGCCAGTTTAACAGGTTTTAAGGATTTGGAAGGTGGTACTGGCCTGTTTGTACGCGCCTATAGCCCCCCTAGGGTTGTAAGTTCTTACTGGAGGGAAAATATTGAAGGGAACAACAAACAGATACACGAAGGCAATCCCACGCAATATAATGTCCCCCTGCATCTGCATCTCGAATTGGAAGGCCTGAACGGCTACAATTGTACGGTTCATATCTATAACTGCGAGTTTAACCTGTTCAAAGATGATAACCAGAAAATAAGTAAAACCTATACCGTAAAATGTAACGGGGGCGCATTGGACGTTTATATCCCTGCAGGCGATGTTTTGCAATGGAGAAAAGAGATCGGTGCCGAAAAACCCCTTGAGCAGTTTTATATCCAGTTGAGTGTAGAAGGTACAACAGGCTATGTTAAAGATACCACACCCAAAGGCGATTTAAAACATGCCACCCACCTGTTCATCAAAAACAGTTTCGGTAAAATACTGACCAAGATTGTACCCCTGCCAAAAGGCAATAAGGTAATTACCATTGGCGAAGAAGACAAACAGCCCATTAAGTTTGATAGCTGTACCTTTTCCAAAATCAATATCCACGATAGGGAAAACCTTAAAACCGTTTTCAGTAATACAGACCCGCGCACCATGGGTATTGCCGAAGAAAAATTTACCTTTAGCCTCAATATTTTTTACGATACCGATCAGTACGAAGTGCCTTCGGCCAGTCAGGCTTTACTGAAAAACGTGATTAAATACCTCAAGCAGAATCCTCAGATATCCGTTACTATCGAGTCGTATGCCGATATTAGGAATACTTACGAATACAATGATAATCTGACCGAGAAACGCGCCAACGCCATTTTAAGTTTCTTTTACACCAACGGGATCAAAAATCAGTTGAAAGCTTTCGGTTACGGAGAAAGAAAGGCCAAGCAGTTCGATTATATTACCAACGAAGATAGGCCCATCCATAAAATCAACCGTAAAACCGTACTTACCTTTAAGGTAAATAATTTAAAAACAATTTTTTACAATACCATCACCCCCAATTACGAGGAGCCGGTTGACCTTTCGGTGTTCGTAAAGGGCATTAAGAATGATGCATGCATTAGCTTCGAAAATGGTAAAAAGCACGATTTAAAGAAAATCACTTATAGCGAGCTTGTAAATTATAACGGAGACCGTAGTGTTGTTAAAGATATTCCATTGAATGGAGAGGAGGGGAAATTAAAGGTATTTTCTTTTGAAGGTGATATGTTCCCTTCCGCATTGGGCTTAAAACCCAACAGGTACGAGCTGGGCATCCATTCCTGTGCATATTTCCCTGATCCTAAAAAAGCCACATTGGTGATCAATGCCTTTACTGATGCCCTGTGGATTTTACAGGCCACATACGATTTCACCGGCGATTATCCGATCGTATACCGTGGCAAACCCGAACCCATATCCGTAATCAAAGGCATCAAGGGCCTGCACGAGCGGGCCAAACATTATATCGATCTGTATCTGAGTGTACTGAAATATTTTCCAATGGGCGATGCTTATGTTATGCTCACCAACCTGGCTATTGATTTTTTTGTGTCAGAAGCCGAGATGTATGGTATAGGCTACGCTAAAAAATGGAATTACAGTGGTGGCAAGTTTAGTAAACTCACCAATTTTACCGACAACAACAGAGATCTGGTAGAAAAAGGAATTCTAACCCTTACCATTATCGTAATGATTGTTGAGCTTATTATTGCGGTGCTTACCATGGGAGAATCGGCTGCGGCCAAACTGCCGAAATTGAAGAAGGCCGTACGTTTGCTAAAAGATGCCCAAAAAGTACAAAAGGAAGTAAAAGATTTAGGCTTCGATTTCATATTCCCCAAAGTAGCATTTACCTATGCCACCTATCTGGAAAAAAAGAACGATCTGGTGCATTACGTTACCGAATTTAATGTAAAGGCCGATCCGGTAATTGGCATCAAATTTGAAAAATCACTGAGTTTAAAAGATATTGTACAGAGAGCCCTTACCCAGGAAAAAAAGGTAAACAAAGAAGGTAAGGAAGAATATGTGTACAAAGAAGAATTTGAAGGGCTTAAAAAGGAAAAACTGGATGATAAAGATCCCCTGGGAGATAATGTATATAAAACAGGGCGGAACTTTGGACGGAAAACGGCAGAAGGAGAAATTGGTAAAGGTTTGCAGACTTTATTAGACCGTGCCGGTTACGATGCAAAAATTAAAATTATGTTCAGTGGCAGTATAAACCAGGAATATAAGATCAAAATTTCTGCACCAGCACCGCACCAACAGTTTGCAGGATCTGTAAATATCAAAAATGCCTTAAAACAGGGTTTTAGTAACAGTGCAGGTAAAGTAATTGGCGATAATGCCATAAAAATGCAGGCCGAACTAATGGTAAAGGGCCGAATACATGTTGTAGGCTGCGTCCCAATATCACCTTTTTTGGCTTCTACTTTTTTTAAAAACAGCCATACCCAATATGATGCCATGTTGGAAGCAAACCTTGAGTCTCATTTGGTCCATACCCGTACATACGGAGCCAATGAAACCGAAGGGCTTTTTTATCAGGATAAAATTTATTTTTCAGGGATTAAGGGAAAAGTTAAACTTGAAGTCACAGCATCAAAAAAAGATGATGATTCATGGGATGGAGATAAAAAATATAATTTAGCTGATACCGAATTTCATTTGTTTAAGGATAAAACTTTTACCATGATGAAAATTAATTTATTTTATAAAAATAATACACCACAATAATGAAAATAAGGTATATCGTACTTTTAACCCTTTTTAGTTTGGGTGCTTGCAAACAAAAAAAAAAATCTATGGATAATACAACACCTCTCATCACGGATTCTAATAATGAAAAAATAACTGCTGAAAATACCTTGCAGAATCAGATAAAAGCAATTAAACGATCTGCTGATGAGCCATTATATTACATTTACGTAAACCACGAACAGTGTTTTTTTCAGGTATTGGTAAATGACATACCTGTATATCGTTATTTCATAGATGGCGGAATGATGTCGCCAATTATTTTAAACAATTACATTACTCATTCCGGTAAACAGACCATAACTTATCGTTTGTATCCTCAAACCAAAAGGACTTACGGCGAAGGATTTAATATACTTACTCCCTACACTAAATTTGATGTTAAATTATATGTCCGCAACAACGCTGATACGGTAAATAGTTTCGAAAATCAGAAACTTTTACTTACGCATCATGCGGCTACAAAAACCGATGGTAAATCATTTATAGGTGAGGGTAAAGATTATTATGAATACTCCATACCTTTTGAAGCAAAGGTTCCTTACAATTTAAAAGTTTTGGATGATAGTAAAGATTTAACCAAAATAGATCATAAAGAATTACTAAAAAAAGTAGAAACTGCTTATCAATACTTTTGGGATATTTTAAACAAGAAAAAACAGGATGAATATTTTAGATTAGGTTTTGCCTCAAACATTTCGCAGATTAATTCTGAATATCTGGACAAAGATCAGATTCAGAATGCAATCAATGATGAATTACTTGTTTTTAATAACCCCAGCTTTAAACTGGAGCCATTGGCGAATTATACTATGAAATTATATGGACACGGAAAAATTGTTTGCCTGGAACAAACAAGTGAAGATCTGAGGTTAAAAAAAAGATGGGCAATTTGGGGTAAATACAAAACAAGCGAAGGTGAAACTAGGGTAAATTTCACTAGACTGTATCTTTATATCCCCAAAGGAAAAGACACTTTCGAGATTTTATAATGATGACGCTACAGGTTTATTTTAATATCGCCAAAGGCAAAACGGATTTGAAGTAATACGATAGAATATATTGCCAAAATAAAGCTGTCCAGGCCAAATGCCATTCGGCAAAAAGCATAAACGGGATAGTTTCAATTTATAAAAACTTAAGGACTTTTTTTACACATATAAATTGAATTCCGATAAGATTAAAGTTGTAAAATAATATCAAAAAATGATTAATGGCTTTACTGGTGATTTCAGAATCAAAAAACTTTTAGCTATAACATTGTTATTCTTGATGGTGTCTTGTAGTAGACGAAATGAAGAATTGCAGGAAAAAGTGGATGATAAAATTGCTGAATTAGATAGTGCTATAGCGCTTAGTTCAGTTAAAATCTCTGTTGAACCAATTCCCGAAGATGAGTTGAGTACAGATATTACGGCTTTTAAAGATAGAAGTAATTATAAGCCCTCATTTTTCGATTCATTGAAAATAGAAACGACCAATAGATTTCCAAATAGTTTCTTTTTTATAAATTATGATGAATTTAAGTTAGTGAGGTTATTAGGTTTTGATAATTTTTATTTTAATAATAATCCAGATCGCAAACCGAAATTCGAAATTCAAAAGGTAATATATGCAGATGGCACGAACGAAAGCGCCTCAACTGTAATCCTTAATAAATCGGATGCAAAGAAAATGCCATATTTTGAAAACGATAAAATGATAAATAGCGAATTATATTTTTTTCAGAAAAACAGCAGACCAATAGTAGGAGTAGAAGCAAAAGTAATTGCAAATTTTACAAACACCAAAGATTATTATTTGGAAAAGGGCCAAAAAATAATAAAAACAGATAAAGGTGATATTGAAATTATCGAATTTAACAATAATGAATTTACATTTAAAGTACCCGCTACACTAGCTGAAAAAATAGAAATAAATGCACTTTACAAAAACGGCAAATATTTAACAACCAAAGGGTCGCAGTCATTTGAGTTTACGCCGCAGATAAAACTGCTTGAAGAACTAAAAAAAGCTAAAGATAAAATTTCGGAGGGTAAAATTAATTCGGAAAACGAACTGCGAAAATTCTTGGAATCCGAATCCATGCAAAGCAGTTCAAAATCTAACGAATTTGTAACCAAATCAATCTATTTCTCTGCAACAATAAGCAAAATAATTGTTTCCATTGCCCAAAAGGATAAGTCTGTAGAAAGTTTACATGCCTATTTTATCCCAAAATTTAAACTCGACAGGTACAGTGAAACGGGTTATGCAATTTGCGAAGATGCAAAAACTGCAAAAAAGGGAATTATTGATTGGAATGGTAAATGGTTAGTAAAACCCGTTTATCATGACATTAGTCAGCAAAATTTTGTGAAAAATTATGTGCAGGTAGCATTAAATGAAAATGAATTTGCAAATGCCCTTTATTGGGTAGATAAGAAAAATAGGCGGTTAGTGAAACCCAATTATGAGTTGAATTCCTATACTTTACAGCGGGACCATCCGAGGCTGGTAATTGTAGGAAAACCAATACGCCAAGCTGATGGCGGAACAATAGACCAATTGGGAGTAGCTGATACTGAGACAGGGAAACTTATCGTTCCATTAGAATATGATCAGATAACATTTTCGGACCAAACTATTATATGTAAACGCCCAAATCAAAAAGGCATAAAAATTTTTAACGAAAAGGGGACCTTTATTTCAGCGCAACAAAAAAAATAATAAAGATACTGTATGCTTGGATTCAGCTTATTTCTATAAAATCGGTAAGCATACATGATTTTTCTCCATATCCCCAAAGGAAAAGATACTTTCGAAATTTTATAAAAATGATAAGAACACTGTTATTTTGTTTAGCTACATGTTTACTGCTTAATTGTGATACCAATAGGAATACCCTTCAACAACCTCCTATTACCGATTCCAACTCGGATAATATTACGGCGCAGAATTATATTCAAAAGGAAATCGGTTTTGTTAAGCCTCCTTCCCAGCAAGACATTGAATATTATTTCTCTGTCAGCCAAAACCAATGTTTCTCTGAAATTTTGGTAAACAATGTACCTGTTTTTAGATTTTTCGAAGACGGAAGCGCGATAACACCCATTTGTATAAATCCGTATATCAATCAGTCGGGCAAACAAACATTAACATACCGTTTATATCCGCAAAAAACCGTAACAGATGGAGAAGGAACAGCGCACCTCACCGCACAAACGGCTATTAAAATTGAGCTTGTTGGGCGTAAAGAATCGGATCGGATAAATGCCTACAAAAATCAAAAGGTGGTAATTACCCATCTATCAGAAACCAAGCCTGATGGAAAAACTTTCGTTGCGGCAGGGAAGAATTATTACGAATACACCATTACATTTGATGCCGAAGTGCCTTATAAACTAGTTGGAGCTACAGAAAGTCAGGACCTTAGTAAATTAGACCAAAAGGAACTTTTGGCTAAAACGGAGGCGGCCTATCGGTACTATTACAACCTGATTAGCGCTAAAAAAATGGACGACTATTTTAGATTGGGCTTTAAAAGCGATGTTGCAGAGATTATCTCTTCTTACATCGATCAGGAAAAGCTGCAAGCCATAGAAGAATCGGATAAATTTCACTTCCTGATCCTCGGATTTAAATTGGAGCCTCTTGAAAAATATCACATGAGCCTATATGGCAATGGTAAAATTGTTTGCCTCGAACAAACCAGTAAAGATCCGGCACTTAAAAACACAAGTCCTATCTGGGGTAAAACTGAAACACCCAATGGAGAGAAAATAACCAAATTCTATAAACTATATCTTCATATTCCTAAAGGAAAAGATACTTTTGAAATTCTGTATAAAGGTGAAAGGTTTTGATAATTTCCTATAGCCCGAACCCGATAATTTCAATACCAATACATTTAAATAACGATGAAAAACGCTCAAAAACTGATTATCGGTCTTATACTGTTCGCGATTACTGCTGTGGGTATTACGATTTGGTATATATCCGATCATATTTTGACGGAATTTAATGTGCATTCCGTTTTGAAAGTTTTGGCTCAGGTCGGATCGATAGCCGGAATAATTGTTGCATTGATCTTTTTGCTCGTAGTATGCTGTCTGCAAAAAATTAAAAACCCATATTTGATAACCCTGGTGATGAGCCTAATATTTATGTTGTTTGTTTTTATATCCTATTGGTTTATTCTGCATATGATATTTTATGAGATGAATGATAAACAATCATTTATAAGTCAGTTATTCGGAGCCTAATATGCTATTTTGCTCCTATTTTTATTCAATACCTGATTAATTGGGCAGATAGGGTACGGAAAGGGATAATTAAACCGCTCTCATGAATGGAATCTCGAAACATATTATAATAAGGCTCTTAATATTACTCATTCCATATTTGGCCTTTTGCTTTGCGTTTGCAGAAAATAATTACCAAAGGCAGGCTTACAATCTTGATTTAATTCCTTTGTACCTTTTTTATCTGCTGATGCTTATTCTTTTGTTGGAAACGGTTGTGCTATGGTTTAAAAACAGGACAAAATTTACTGCCAACGCATGTATTTTTATCTTTCTGCTCACACTTTACTTCGTTCTTCCCCATTATCGTATTGCACAGATTTCTGATACTTTTTTTTGGCAGTAATTAATCTGATCATAAACTATACAGTTCGTAAATTAACTGTATGTAGCCACAACCTGTTGCCAAAAGTTACACTTTGTCCATAAATGCCACAATAAGTAAAGATATGGCGTGTAGTAATAATGAGACGAGCAATATTTTCAAAAAAAATACATTTTTTTTCGCTCTAAAAATCTTTGTTTTTTGCATTGGGAACTCGTTTTTTCTGATTTTGATACGCTTGTTACTGATTATATATGAGGTAGATACACAATAATTGGCCTAATATTTGGTTTATACTATACAGTAGCGGACGCTACGTAAAATTCTATTTTTTTAACCTTTAAATTTTAAA
>NZ_DJDT01000361.1 GCF_002432345.1 Pedobacter sp. UBA5917 | reverse complement strand
AAGCCTTCTCGCAATGACGATTTTAATTATTACTCTGCATCCTCATCGGTAAGCAACCTGATCGAATCGTCTGAAAGTACGATCATCCGCTCTTTATAAAGCGATCCGATTGTTTTTTTGAATGCACTTTTGCTGATCTGGAAACGGTGATAAATATCCTCTGGAGAACTTTTATCGCCAAGTTCAATCACGCCACCACTCTTTTTCAATTCTTTTAACATCATCTCTTTCGAATCGAGGATATGTCCGTAGCCACTAGGCTGCAGGGTTAAATCGATTTTACCTTCCACACGGATTTTCTTGATCCAGCCTTTACGCATTTCGCCAGGTTGCACGTTATCGAAAACCTCGTTATTGTAAAGCAAACCAATATAAGTATTGTTAATAATGGCATTGTAACCAAGGTCTGTTTCTTCAGTAATCAATAAACTTACTTCATCGCCTTCTTCAAAGTCGAAGCCATCTTCCTCTACAAAATCGTATAGCTTAGATGATGCCAGTAATCTGTCGTTATTTTCATCCAGATACAGGTACACCACATATTTATAGCCTTTTTGCATCGGCCTTTTCTGCTCGCGGGCAGGCACGTAAACGTCTTTATCGATGCCAAGATCCATAAAAACACCATCTTCACCATCAGAAACCACTTTCAAAAAAGCAAAATCGCCAACTTCGGCATAGGCTTTTTGTGTGGTGCCGGTTAAGCGGCCATCTTTCTGTATAAAAACAAAAACACTGATGTTATCGCCAATTTCGGCGCCTTTTGGTACGTACTGGTAAGGGAGGATTACTGTTTTATCGCCGTCGGTTAAATTTAATCCAGCTTCTGTTTTGCTTAAAATCCTTAACTCGTTGTATTTTCCTATTTCAATCATTTTATTGGGGTTTAACCATTTTCTTCAATGGCTTTTCGTTTGCAAAGGTAGCAATGTTTATTGGTTACATAGGTTAACTGTTTAAATTGATTAATCGGTTAATCGAGTAACATCTCGTTCATTGCAAACTTTCAATTGTAAACTGAAAACTGGAAATTGGTTCACTGGTCATTAGTTCATTAGTCTGACATATTGCTGAAATAGCTCCGTGTTAATCCGTGCATCCGTGGCTACTCTTTTACAATCGCCAATGAAAAAAAATATATATTTTAGCGGCTTATCTAAAAATATATCTTAATTATGAACAAGCAGATCCCTCCATTTTTTTTAAGCGACGAGTATTTTATTGACGAGAAAGTAAATTTTTTAAAGTTTGCAAATGAGTACAAGGTATACAATGACCAGGGTGCACAGATCGGGATTATTAAACAGCGTATTTCGGGTTGGCAAAAGGCTTTAACATTATTGATCGATAAGCGTATGATGCCCTTTAAACTGGAAATTACCGATACAAACGATCAGTTACAGGCTACCATTACGAGAGGCTGGACATTCTGGATGTCGAAAATTACTGTTACCGACCCGCTTGGTGCCGAAGTAGGTATTATTAAGCAGAAATTCAAGTTCTTTAAACCAACATTTACGATTTCTAGTCCGGCCACGGGAGAAGAAATTGCAAAAATATCTGGCGATTGGAAAGCATGGAATTTTAGCATCACCAATAATGCAGGCACAGAAATGGGCAAAATCAGCAAAAAATGGGCTGGCGCAATGAAAGAAATTTTCACTACTGCCGATAAATACAATGTTTCTATCGATCCAAATTATGCCGAAAGCAATCAAAAAGTTGCAATTGTGGCCACTGCGATTACCATTGATATGGTTTTGAAAGAAAGTAAGTAGACTAAATGAAAGAATGAGAGAATGATTGAATGGGGGAATGATTGATTTATTGAATGATGAACTCCTTCAAATAAATTACATTCTCTCATTCAAAATTCAACCATTTAATCATTTCTTTGGACTAAATTTGGGATCTACAATTTAAGGTATCTTCATTGATATGAAAAAAACCAAAGAAGCCAAAAAGCCAGGTATTTTCAGTTTACTTGGAAATTATCGCGGCTTAATTTTCTTGCTCATCCTGTTTGCCCTGCTCAGTAATGGCATTAACCTGCTCTTACCAAAAATTATTGCCAGTGGTATCGATTCTTATACCAATAAAACCTTCGATCTAAAACATATTATGTTCCAGTTTTCGCTGGCCATTGTACTGGTTTTTATCTTTACCTACCTGCAGAGCATTGTGCAAACCTATGCTTCGGAGCGTGTGGCAAAAGATTTAAGAACGAAACTTTCTGATCAGATTTCGAGACAGAGCCATGCTTATATCATTAAGGCAAACCCCTCCAAACTGCTCACCAACCTTACTGCCGATGCCGATTCGATTAAAATGTTTGTTTCGCAGGCCATTGTTTCGCTTGCTTCGTCGATCTTTTTGATTGTTGGTGCCAGTATTCTGCTTTTGATGATCAACTGGAAACTGGCGTTATGTGTAATAGCCATCGTACCCATTATCGGAGGAGCATTTTTTTATGTGCTGAGCAAAGTAAGGGTGCTTTTTAAAAAGAGCAGGGAAGTAATCGATTGGCTGAACAAAGTAATCAGCGAAAGTATTATGGGCTCGGCCCTGATCCGTGTAATCAATTCGCAGATGCTCGAGTACAATAAGTTTCTGGATGCCAATGCGAAAGCAAAAGATTTGGGATTGTCCATCCTCCGGATGTTTGCATCACTTATTCCGGTTATTGTTTTCACAGCCAATTTAGCTGGCCTTTGTATTTTGGTTCTGGGCGGTCACTTTGTAATCACCAATTCGATGACATTGGGAGAATTTACCGCTTTTAACAGCTACCTGGCACTGATTATTTTTCCGATTTTGGTGATCGGTTTTATGAGTAATGTGATCGCACAGGCCACAGCATCTTACCAAAGAATTGAAAGTGTGCTGAATGCTGCGGAAATCAACCATCCGGGAACTTTAACCACATCATTAAAAGGCGATGTAGAAGCGAAAGACCTTAATTTAAGTTTCGGGCAAAAGCCAATTTTAAAATCGGTTTCTTTCACAGCCAAAGCTGGCTCTAAAACAGCCATTATCGGCCCAACGGC
>NZ_DJDT01000054.1 GCF_002432345.1 Pedobacter sp. UBA5917 | reverse complement strand
ATGTGGGCACGGCAGAAACCAGCCATATTTTAAGTGTGGCCGATGCCGACCTGATCAGCAACGCGGTAAAAAACCGTTATGGAAATGTTTTCGACGCAGGTACCGCAGGTGTGTACACCAATTCTAATCAATCCCAAAAATTCTTCAACCGTTTAGACTGGAACATTAACGATAAACACCAGCTGGCCATCCGTAACAATACCATTTTTAGTAAGGCCACACACATGGACCGCGATCAGCAGGATTTCCGTTTCAGCAGTATGGCCTTTGAGCAGAAAAACAACCAGACGAGTACTGTTGCCGAACTGAAAAGCCGTTTCAACAACGAGCTTTCGGGTAATTTATTGGTCGGTTTTACCCATGTAAGCGATAGCCGCGATCCGTTGAGCGATCCTACTTTGCCACAGGTGCAAATTATGGGCCGTACACCTGGTACCACCATTTATTTGGGTACCGACCGCGAAGCGAGTATTTTTAACATGAAACAAAAAACCTGGGAGTTTACCGCAAACCTAAACTGGACAAAAGGTCGCCACAAAATTTTAGTGGGAACGCACAACGAGCTTTACAACATCCAATACGGTTTTGTAAACGCCTGGAATGGTCGTGTTGATTACCAGAGCATCGAAGATTTTATCAGCAACAACCCTTACCGCGTTCGTGGTAGTTACAATTACACCAATAACAGCCGCGATTACCTCTTGGCCAATCCAGCAGCTGATTTTAATGTAAACATGTACAGTTTATATGTGCAGGATGAAATCAGGATCAGCGACAAATTAAGTATTACACCCGGTTTACGTGCCGATTTGGTGAATTTACCAACCATGCCACAGTTGAGCGATAAAGTGCGCGATATTATGGCCGATCCTAATTTTGGCAATACTTACACTTATACGCCACTTAACCGAATCGAAAACAAGTTTTTAAACAAGGTGCAATTATCGCCCCGTTTAGGTTTCAGGTACGATGCATTGGGTAATCAGAAACTAATTGTAAGAGGAGGAGCAGGTTTGTTTACCGGCCGTATTCCTTTTGCCTGGCTGGCTTATGCCTATTATAATACAGGCAATAACTTTGGCGCATTTGATCAAAGGGCCGATCAGCAGCCATTTACACCTGGCAGCGATGCCATTAAACCAAGTCCGAACGGGATTAGCAATTTTATCCAACAAAATGGTGCGGTAATCAATAACCCGAACAGTGGTCGTACACAGATTGATTTGGTCGACAATAATTTTGTAATGCCGCAGGTATTCCGTTCGAGTTTGGGCATTGATTACGAAACCGATAACGACTGGCGTTTCACCATCGAAGGGATGTACACCAAAAGTTTAAAAGATGTACTGTTCCAACAATTAAATACCAAAGATAACCCGCTTTATTATGGTTACGATAAACAGAAACAACAGCCAGTTTACAGCGGAACAGTTGATCCACGTTTTTCAAATATTTATCTGTTAAGCAATACCAGTCAGGGTTACCGCTATAGCCTTACCGGAACGATAACCAAAACATTTGTTAAAGCTTTAAACGTTACCGCGTCTTATACCTATGGCGAATCGAAAGATTTAAGCAATGGCGTGCGTAACTCGATGGAAAGCAACTGGCAGTTAAACCAGGCTTTGGTGCCCAATAACCCGGCATTGAGCTACAGCAATTTCGATACCCGCCACCGTATTGTATCCAGTATTGGTTACAGCCATGGATGGGAAAAAGCAGGGAAAACCACGGTGAGTTTGTTTTTTAGTGCGCAATCGGGCAGTCCTTTTAGTTATGGTATTGTAAACAGCAGTATCCAGGGTTTATCGCAACAGGTAAGTTTGGCCTATATTCCGCTGCGCGAAGAGGCTATCCGCTTTTTTAAAGATCTGCCTAACCAAACTGCGGTACAGCAGGCAGCTGCTTTTAACCAGTTTATTGATGGAAACAAATACCTGAGCAGCCGCAGGGGCGATTTTACCGAGCGTAATAAAGCCCGTACGCCGTGGAATGTACAGGCCGATCTGCATCTGGCACACGAGCTTTTTGTAAACAGCGATAAATCGCAATCGTTGAGTTTAAATGTCGATATCATCAATCTTACCAACCTCATCAACAAAACCTGGGGCGTACAGTATTTCTCGCCAAATACCTTTAACTCCACCAGCAGTGTAGGTTTAACGCCAACTCTGTTTCCACCGCAGCAAAATGCCGGAAACTACCCTGTATTTACTTTTAATAACCCCGGGCAGCCTTATAGCATCGATTATTTTAGTTCGAGGGTGCAAATGCAGTTGGGCTTGAGGTATAGTTTTTAACATCAAAAATAGATATTATGATTATTCAACATAAAAAGGGTTTAAGTATCGGATTAATACTTTTCCTGCTGCTGGTTATCGGGGCCTGTAAAAAGGATAAAACCGAAACCCCTGCGGTAGCATTTAAAATAACAAGTTACTATCCCAACAGTGGTAATGCCGGAACCCTGGTTACCATTGCCGGTACAGGTTTTGGCACGGATATTAAACAGTATTCGGCTACTATTGCCGGTAAAACTGCCGAAGTAATCAGTGCAACCGCCGAAGCGGTGGTGATCCGTATGCCCGAAGGGGGCACTACCGGGGCCTTAGCTTTAAAGTACGATACACAAAGTTTTGATATCGGCTCCTATACTTATCAAGACCTCACCATAACCACAGTATTGCCTGCAAATGGACCGGCAGGTTCGCAGATCAGGATTACCGGGGCGGGTTTTAGCAGTACAACCACACCTGCAAGCGTTTTTATTAATGGTAAAGCTGCATTGGTGGTAAGTGTATCCGATAATTTGATCGTAGCTGAAGTACCAGCAGATGCCGGTTTTGGCGCCATCATGGTAAAAGTGAACGGAAAAGAAGCAAAAGGACAGGATTTTACCTACCAGGCCATTGCAAGCATTAAACCTTTAAGCGGAGGTAAAAACACAAAAGTAACCATCAACGGAACAGGTTTTGAAGAGCTTGCTGCCGGAAATATCATCGATTTTAACGGTACTGCAGCTACGGTATTGGAAGCCTCCAAAGAAAAACTGGTGGTAGTAGCACCCGACGGGGTTAGAACAGGTCCTTTATCGGTAAACATTAACGGGCAGAAAATCACAGGTCCGGTTTTTACCGTTGTTGCTCCGCCATCAATAGGAATTGTTACACCTTTAAGTGGTCCGAAAGGTGCTGAAATGACCATTTCTGGTACCTTGTTCAGCGCCATTGCCGATGAAAATAAAGTATTTATCAATGGCATTGCTGTTCCGATTTTATCGGCCTCCGAAAACCAGATCAAACTGGTAGTACCTGGTGGCACCGGAAGCGGAAATGTAAGGGTAGTGGTAAATGATCAGGCAACGGATGGCCCGCAGTTTAGAGACCAGACTTTGGGGATTATTTCGGTGAGCCCCGATAATGGTTTGGCCGGAACAACGGTTACCATTAAAGGCTCAGGCTTTAGTACCACAGCTTCGGATAACAAAGTTTATTTTAATGGCGTTCTGGCTACGGTAAAAACCGCAAGTGAAAATACCCTGGTCTTAGATGCACCAAATGGTTTAAGTACAGGTGGTTTAAAAGTGGTGGTTGCGGGACTAGAAGCCTTGGCCCCACAGGACTTTAGAAGGGCAGGTATGGTTACTTTGGCCGGAGGGCCTAACAGCGATACTTTTGGCACTTTTATGGCCGGTATAGCAGTTGATCATAACGGCAATGTTTACGTAACCGACCGGATGAATAAGGTGGTGAAAAAAATAACACCTAACGGTACAGTGAGTGTGTTACAGGCCGGTGGAGCCGACATTGTTTTCGATACGCCCTATGGTATTGTAATTGATAAACAGAACAACATTTTTGTATCGGATATTGGCCGCAACCAGATCCGGAAAATCACCCCATCAGGACAAAATACCGTTTATGTTTCGGGCTTTTCGCCGGGTTTAATGGCCTTGGATAATGCAGGCAACCTGTATGTAAACATTAACGGAGCCTTTGCGGGTATGAACAAGGTAAATGCCATAGGTGGTTTTACAAAAATTACCGGACCGCTTTGGCCGATGGCACACCCGGTGGTAGATGCCTCGGGCAATCTGTACTATGTTGATTCGGGTTCGGCCAGCAACAATGCCATTTCATACATCCCGGCAGGTGGATCAAACCTGATCAACTGGGTAGGTTTTAGCGATCCTGGTTATGCCGATGGAACAGGAACCCAGGCCAGGTTTAACAGTATTGCAGGTGGTGTAGCACTTTATGGCGCAGGAAAACTGATTGCTGGTGATCGTTATAACTATGCGCTCAGAGAGATCGATATTGCTGCAGCAAAAGCTTCTACCTTGGCTAAGTTTTCATCAGGTTTTGCCGATGGAACCTTGGCAACAGCAAAAATTGGCTCTATGGATGATATGGCGGTTGATCAGGAGGGGAACGTGTACATTTTAGATGCCAATAACAAGGCGGTTAGAAAAGTGTTTTTGAAATAAATATTAATACCCAGGGAGAGGAAAAGGCTCCCTGGGTTTTTAACCAGAAATTAATGCAGGGGATTAATAGGAGCCAGCATGAGCATTTAAAAAGCCAGCTGATAAAATTGGAAGAAAACCTGAAGGTTGAACAGGCTTGCCCGATGAACGGAAACGATGTTGAATTACTGAACGAACTCGAAAACATCAGATCAAAACGTTTGCAGTTACAGGCTTTGCATATCGAATACCTGAAAAAACTGGCCGATATCGAACTGCACATTGCAAACTATAAATCTTTTTATAACAATGTGAGCATCAATTTTGTAAGCGGAAGGATCAGGAAACTGAATAAGGTTGAAAGGGAGAGATGAAACTTACTGGTCTTAGCGTCTCGCTAAGACCTTTTTTTTGTTTTATGCCACGGATGCACGGAGAAGCAGGGAGATCTCCTTGCGATTACGCTTCTTATTGTGTTCCTCTCAAAAAATACCGTCATTTACGCTTGCGCTCGTTTCCAAACGAGTGCATAAATAGTTACACGATTTTATCGTTGTAAACGATATCCTATTCAACGCTCGTTAGAAACGAGCGTTAACGGAATCGATTTCTACCCTGCCAGTATCGATTTCGTGTGGTACAGTACGGTTTTCTTCTGTGCAAGTGTCAATTTCCAAGTGTACGGAATCGATTTCCACCCTGCCAGTATCGATTTCCACCTTGCCAGAGTCAATTTCGTGTTGTACAGTATGGTTTTCTTCTGTGCAAGTGTCAATTTCCAGGTGTACAGCATCGATTTCCACCCTGTCAGTATCGATTTCGTGTTGTACAGTACGGTTTTCTTCGGTACAAGTGTCAATTGCCAGGCGTACAGTGCCTGTTGTTAGGTATCCAGTACCCAATGTTTTACTTCCAGTGTCAATTGCTTTCCTTCCAGTATCGTAGGTTTTGTTTCCAGCATCAATTGTTTGGCGTACAGTAAGTAATGTTTAATGTTAACTGTCAATTGGTCATGATACAGTAGCCGATGTTTGTGGGAAATGCAAGATGTATGGTGTACTTGATTCTGCGTTGATCAGTGAAATCAGCGGGAACCAAAAATGCAATAGGTTATCCCGCAGATTTAAAAAGATATGCGCAGAAAATGAGTTGTGCCAGTGTTTCGTGCGGACACGAACCACGGAAGTTAGAGATTACCTTACGATTAATCTTCTTATTGTGTTGCCTCTCAAAAAATACCGTCATTTCGACTGAAGCGCAGTCCCGAATGTTCGGGAGACAAATCTGCCTAGATAGATTTAGCTTCGCTGAGCACTGCGTGGTTCTCGACTACGTTGCACTCCGCCCGAAATGACGGTTTTTATTTAAAGCCCCTCTAGTCGAGACGGCTACTTTTTTTTATCTTACGCTTGCGCTCGTTTCCAAACGAGTGCATAAATAGTTACGCGATTTTATCGTTGTAAACGATATCCTATTCAACGCTCGTTAGAAACGAGCGTTAGCGGAGTTATGAATGACCCTACTGGTCTTAACGTCTCGCTAAGACTTTTTTTATTTTATGCCACGGATGCACGGAAAAACACGGAGATTACCTTACGATTAATCTTCTTATTGTGTTGCCTCTCAAAAAATACAGTCATTTACGCTTGCGCTCGTTTCCAAACGAGTGCATAAATAGTTACACGATTTTATCGTTTAAACTCCCCTAATTACCGTCATCTCGAGCGGAGTGCAACGTAGTCGAGAGATCTGTCTCGAGGTAAATCTCTCCATTCCGCTACGCTTCTTCCGATAGCTATCGGAACGAGATGACGGTTTCTTTTTAAAGGTACTCCGATGACTTTTTCATCTCATTCCAATCCCCTTCAGGTACTTAATAAGTGCTTCTGGATGATCAGTCTGCAAACCCTGAACGCCATGTTTAATTGCCTTGTCCCAGTCATCGGATGTTTCGTTTGCTTTTTGTACATCCATAAAAATACTGATGCCCATGCTTTTTAAAACGGGTAGCAATTGTTCGTTAGGGACATTATCAATTGCCTTCAGTGGTGTTTTTGCCATTGTCGCCATTAAGCCCTCTTTGCTTGTAATGGCCTTATCTAAACGACTCATTAGCGGCATCTCAGGCGCAGTTTTCCGCCACGAAAGGTAATCGTTGCCCCCCACATAAACCAATACCTGGTGTTCCATTCCGGCTTTTTTAATGGCTTGATAAGCTTTTTCTGCGTCTGCAGCTTTAAAATCCAAATAGATATTGATTTTTCCTTTGCAGGCTTTTAGTGCTTCTTCAAAACTGGGAATGTGGTGTAAACTGCTGTCTTTGCCTACAAGTACGAGTTTTTTTACCGTTTCAAAATCAAGGTCTTTTATTAATCCCTTTCCGTTGCTTACCCCATCTACCCGGTCGTTATGCAGAAGTACCAGTTGTCCGTCTTTCGTTGTACGCAGATCGAGCTCCACATAATCGGCACCCAACGCAATAGCCTCCGTAATGGAAGCTATTGTGTTTTCTGGTTTAATTAAATGACTGCCGCGATGGGCAATCACAATAAAAGCATTTTTTGATTTCGGTAACGGCCTCATCACCTGTTGTGCGAATGCCGGTATGCACAGGCTACTGAACAAAATGCCCAGTAGCACTGGTTTTAGTTTGATGCCCATGCTTAAGGTTTTTGTGCAGGGTTTAAATCTGTAAATGCTGCTGCGCTGTTTCTGTCGGCTTTTTTTAATGAGAAAGCATCGAAAAGTTCGCCGGAGGTTTTATAGGCCTCAAATTTAAGGTTTGCACCATCCACATGGATCACCTGGAAAAGCTGCGTATTCTCTAACGATACATCCATCCATTTGGCACCATCTACTTTGTACATTTTAGGACCTGCAACCGAAACCAGGTAAACCGGACCGCTTACTTCCCTTCCCGATAATCCACGTGGCAGGTTTTGGCCACGGCTATAGGTATGGTCATGTCCCTGTAGTACCAGATCTATATGGTATTTATCGAATAATGGTTTAAAACGCTCTCTGAATTCCTTATTATCCCTGCTTTTTGCTGTCGAAAAAATAGGGTGGTGGAAAGTAATTACCGTCCATAACTTTGTATTTTCTTTTAACACTTTTTCAAGCCATTCGTATTCCGCTTTGGCCGAAGCTTCGTCCAGAATAATCATTTGCGAATCCAGAGAGATAATCCTCATGTCCTGATAATCCACATAATAAACCGATTCTTCCAATCCCTTTGGTCCATTGCCCGCAAAAGTATACTGTACGCCCCAATGCGGATCGAGTACCAGTTTTCTTTTGTCATCGCGCACATATTCGTGGTTTCCCGGCGAAGGGATGCTCGGTACCATGCCATTGATAAAACCACCACCGTAATGCCATTCGCCCCATTCCTGGTCGTTGTTCGAACGATTGATCAGGTCGCCGGTATGGATGATAAACCTGGCATCGGGCTGGTGCGAAAATGCCTTACGGATTACCCGCGACCATTTAGAACGGATATCGTTCTGTGCATCACCAAGGTAAATAAAAGAAAATGGTGTGCTTTTAACCGATGCGGTGGTAAACTGGAACCACTCGCTCCAATGTTCTCCTGAGCCCACACGGTAAGCATAAACTGTTGCCGGTTTAAGGTTACTAAAAGTAACGTGGTGGTACCGTGCTATTTCATAATTATTACCGCTTCCCAATAGGGTAGAAGTGGCATCGTAACTGGTAATGGATTGCTCGAGTGCCGGGTTAGAATCTTCGGCTTTGATCTGTGCTTTTGAAGCTTTAATTGTGGTATCAGTACGCCAGTTTACCGTTTGGCTCGTGGCTGGATCGCCGGCCCAGGTTAAAATTACGCGGTCGGGAAAATGCCCAGGCTTAAAATCCTGGGCATATGTTTTAACGCCAATGGTTAAAACAGAGAGTGTAATTAAAAAAGCTTTGTGATATAATTTCATGTTATTTTATTCAGTAATAAAAGAATTGGTTTATTTCAGGTACCACATTAAGGTATACTGATTGTCTGCACCGAAAACGGAAACGGCTTTCTGATAGTTAACGCGGTTTTTTGCGCTTTCCGAATCGGGATAGGTATAACGTTTCGGGATGCCTCTTCCAGCTGCTAAGGGACCGGTAACAAAGGCAGGGTAGCCGGTACGGCGCTGATCAAACCATCCTTCGGAACCTTTAAACAACATGGCCATCCATTTTTGGGTAATCAATTGCTCGAGTGTGCCGTCGTATTTTACCAATGGCTGATCAAAATAAATTTGCGCTGCGCTTACCGCATAACTGCTCATCGATTCTCTGATGCCTTTATAATACAGCGATTCGGCAGTTTCGCCACTTACGGTAAGTTTACCTTTTTGTACGGCCTCTGCCAATATAAAGCACTGTTCGGTATAAGTTACCAAACTGGCTTTTAACAACGCGTTAGAAGCGCCTCCGTTTTTGCGGAAAAAAGTAGAAGAGAAAACCGAAACATGATCTTCGCCACCATTATAGGCCGATGGTGCATCAATGGCATTGGGTACGCCTACGTAACGGTTCAGGTCGACAGTTGATCCTGTAGTGCTTTTTACCGGTTCTACCCAAACACCAAGCCTGGGATCGTTCCTTTGAACAAGCCTGTCTACCAGTTCTTTACTTACTTTGGTTTTCTGGTAATCGAAATCAATCATGGCCAAAGGTCCACCCGGCCAGCTGTAAGCAGCAATATTGCCCAAATAGGCTACCTCTGCATTATCGGCACTGCTTTCGAAAATCGGGAAGGCAGTTTTATCGTTCAAAATTTCCTGCATTTCGTTAAAGGCCGGTGTATAGTTTTTCGAGATCCGCAACAACATCCGCAAACGCAGTGAGTTGGCAAACTTGCGCCAGGCTAACGTTTTTCCTTTAAACATCACGTCGCCTTTTGCATTTATCTCCTGACTGTTGCCTTTTAATATCTCGTTGGCTTCTCTCAATTCTTTCAACAGATCTGGATAAATGGCCTGCTGCTGATCGTATTCGGGGTAAATAACATTAGCCTCTTTCGATTTAAGTGCCTGCGAATAAGGGATATCGCCATACAGATCGGTAAGGTAGCCAAAGTTAAAAGCCTTCATAATTTTACCGATGGCAACGTACTGGTTCTCCGAACGTTTCTGTGCCGTTTCCATAAAGGTTTTGTTTACGGCCAAGCGGGCGTATATATCATCCCAATCAACCGGGCCCCAATCTAACAGATCGTAACCTGTATTGCGTACCAGGGTAAGGTAGCGCGCTGCAGAAGCCGGCCTGCGGCCCACCGCATTTTCCTGGTAGGCATAAGCGGTAGAAACGAGCACATCCGACATTAAAAATTCGGTATTTGTGGTTTCGGGGGCATTGGGGTTGGTATTTATTGCCTCAAAATCTTTGGTACAGCTTGTTATCAGTGCCAGCAGCACGAAAAGGAGCGTTGTATATTTGAATTTCATTTTTGTACAGGTTAAAAGTTACAACTTAGTTTAAAACCGAATGAGCGGGTGCCCGGCAATGTCCAGTGGCCTACGCCCAGTTTAAAGCCTTCGGTAACACTCATCGTCGTTTCCGGATCGTAGCCTAATCCATTGGCTGTCCAGGTGTATAAGTTTCTTCCGATAAGCGATAGCGACAGGTTGCTGATGGGTAGTTTACGCGTCAGTTTTTTGTCGAACACATAGGTTAACGAGGCTTCCCTGATTTTCACGAACGAAGCCGAATAGGTTAACCTTTCGTAGTATTTGTTGTAGGTATTATTGTAAAAGTCAGAAGCGGCAATAATCACCGTATTTTGGGTAAGGTTACCGTTTGCATCGGCAATATAACCTGGTATAATCATCCCGTCGTTACGTTTCCTGCCCTGCGAATCCGTCCACGGTAAACCACCAGTTTCGGCATCCCTACCTACCAATGTATTATCGGTTAAGCCGGCATTGATTAAACTTTTGACTACGTACGAATAAAAATTACCACCCTTGCGCCAGTCTAAAAGCACATTTAAAGTAAAGTTTTTGTAACTGAAAGTATTGTTAAAGCCTACCGTAAAATCGGGGTTATAGTTTCCAACTTTAAGGTATTCGTTATTGTTACGGATATAATGTCCGGTTTTATCCAGTAAAGCCGCTCCCGCATTTGGTCCGCTGGCTACCTTGGTATAACTTGGTGTGTAAAAATCGCCGATTTTGGTGCCTTCTTTAATTAAATAACGAATATTGTCGCCATCCGCACTGCCCATCGAGTATTCTTTTAAACCTTCTGATAATTCTATTACCTTATTTTCGTTTTTGGTAAAGTTTACGTTGGTTTCCCATTTAAAGGCACCATCAAAAGGCACGGCATTTAAGCCGATTTCCCAGCCGCTGTTCTGGATATTTCCGGCATTGATCAAGCGGTTTGATGAACCTGATGAAATGGTGGTCGGGATGTTGATGATCTGGTTCCTTTTGTTGGTTTTATACCAGGTTACATCTATACCCACACGGCTTTTGAAAAAGCGTAAATCTCCACCGAATTCGTAAGATGTGGCAATTTCGGGTTTAAGGAAGTTATTTTTAAGGTTAAATTCAATGGTAGCCCTTTTTACATCTCCCCAATCCTGATTAAAAGGAATGGTGTTATACAACTGGTAAGGATCTGTATCGCTACCCACCTGTGCCCAGTTTGCCCTCAATTTAACAAATGAAAGTACATCCGATTTGATTTTGAATACATCGGTTACAATGGTGCTTAAGGATGCCGACGGATAAAAATATGAGTTATTGCCATCAGGTAATGTGCTCGACCAGTCGTTCCGGCCCGTTACATCAAGAAAAACCATATCCTTAAAAGATACCTGCCCAAGTCCGTAAATGCTGTTGATGCGTTTACGCGAGTTGTACTGCGAATTTACAATGGTACCGGCCTGTGCATTGGCAATGTTGTATACCCCTGGGATACTTAGGCTTTCCGTTTTCTGCGCTGTATATCTGTTGGTTTGATCCATCTGGTTACCCCCGGCAGAAATACTTAACGACCAATCCTGGTTCAGCAGTTTTTTATAGCTCAGTAAAAAATCGGTATTCTGTTCCTTAAAAAAGGAATTATCTACCCCATAACCGCCAAATTTAAAACGTTTAGAGCTGAAGGGACGTTTGGTTTCGTGTTCTTCGTTATACATATCCAATCCGGTGCGCACCATTAAACTTAAGTTTTTGGTGATGTCGTAAACGGCCTGTATATTTCCGGTTAAACGGTTCCTGTCGTAACCATTGGTATGTTGGTAAGCTACAAAATAAGGATTGTCTGAATCATCTGCCGAAAACTGTTCGATGTTTTCCCTTCCCGGTTTCCAGTAGTTTTTCAGGTCGTTAATGTTCATGTTCGGCGGAAGCGAATACAGCATCTGCGTAACACTTTCGCGGTAGGCCGATGGCCTGTTATCGCTTTTATTGTTTACATAGCCAATGTTGGTGCTGATTTTTAATTTAGGGTGCAGCACATAAGTGGCCGAAAGGTTAAGTGTGTTCCTTTTCAGGTCGGTATTGGGTACTATCCCTTTATTGCTCAGGTTGGTGTACGATAAACGGTAATTGCCATCTGCATTTTTGCCACTGATGGAAATATTGTTGGTGTATGTAGAACCTGTTTCGTAAAAATCCTGTGGATTGTTGGCATAAGATACCCAATCGGTAGGAATTGGTTTACCGTTGGCATCTAAAGGGCTGTTCCATTGCAGGTGTTTTGTACCTACATCAAGCCTCGGGCCCCATGCCGAAGTGGTAGAGGAGGCCGGATCGTCGGTATATTCGCCACCACCAAAGGTATGTTGAAAATGGGGGAACATCCAGGCCTGATCGAACATGGCATTCGAATTAAAATTAATGCCCAAACCTTTTTTGCTGGCCGAACCGCTTTTGGTGGTAATTAATACCACACCGCTTCCGGCCCTGCTGCCATATAATGCTGCAGCACTTGCACCTTTCAGGATGGTAATGCTTTCTACATCATCCGGACTGATGTCGGCAATGGGACTGCCATAATCAACTGATGAGCGGCCAACTTCTGATGTGGCGCGTAGCGAATGTGCTACCGGAACACCATCAACCACAAATAAGGGCTGATTATCGGTAGCGATAGATGATTGCCCCCTGATGGTGATAAAAGAGGTTGAACCCGGATCGGAACCTGTGCTTACTACATTTACCCCGGCTACTTTACCGGCAAGTGAGTTTACCACATTTACTTCTTTTACAGTATTAACATCACTTCCTTTTACCGTAGCAATAGAGTAACCCAATGCTTTTTCGGCACGTTTAATACCAAGCGCGGTAACCACCACGTCTGATAGTGCTGTTTCATCAGGCGCGAGGCTAACATTCAGTTCGGTTTGGTTGTTGATTGCGATTTCTTTGGTCTGATAACCGATCATCCTGAAAATCAGCGTAGCAGATTTATCGGTAACACTCAGGCTAAAATCGCCGTTAAGTTTGGTGCTGGTACTGTTGTTACTTCCTTTTTCGATGATGTTTACACCGGGTAGGGGTAAACCTTTTTCGTCGGTTACTTTTCCACTTATACGGACCGATTTTTTTATAATCACCTGGTTTCTTTCAATCAGGTAAGTAAGCTGCATCGGGGTTAAAATCCGGTTTAATAAACTGCCAACGGTTTCGTTATCTGCTTTTAAGCCCGTAATGTGCTGCTGCTCTACCGCATCCTTATTGGAATAGACGAAATACAGACCGGTTTTCTTTTCGATGGTTTTAAATAGATCGGTTAAGCTGCCCTGTTTTAAATTGATGCTTACCTTGGTATTTAACTGTTGTGCATTTACAGGCGATGCCTGCCCTACAAAGAGCATTACGGAGAGCATGATGTAAACGATGGTGAAAAAACGCATTGCGCTAAAAATTAATTGACTAGTCACTGCTGACTTTTTCATAACTTTGTATGTTTTAATCTTGATGGGTTAAAATAAAATTTAAAATTTCTTAGCTGCGGCATGCGCCAACATGCTGCAGCTATCTTTTACTCGTTGTTTAGTTACATTTACCTCCTTTTATATAAATAGTCTGTTTGTTTATGGTGTAATGGATATCGAATGTGAGACTGATGGTTTTCATTACTTCACTGATTTCTACATTATCGAATTTTGCGGTAAGCTGGCAGCTTTTGAAAGACTGATCGGTTACAATCTTAACTGCATATTTATGCGATATGGTCTGGAATACCTCTTCCATAGGTGTTCTGTCGAAATTCATCTTGCCTGTTCTCCAGTCGATAGAAACTTTGGCTTCTTCAACATCTTCGCGCATCAAACGGACAGATTTTATATCGTAAACCACTTTTTGGTTGGGTAAAAGATGAACTGCTGCTGATTGTACACCGGCCGAATCTCTCGAAACTGCTACTTTTCCGGTGAGTACAGTTACCTGCGGATTGTAGCCTTTCCAGGCCCTGATGTTAAAACTGGTTCCCAGTACCCTGGTTTGGATATTCTGGCTTTTTACCACAAAGGGATGTGTGGGATCTCTTTTTACTTTAAAAAAAGCCTCCCCGCTGAGTTTAACCGTTCTGATATCGGCATGTTTCAGGTTTTGCGGAAAACTGATGCTACTGCCGGAATTTAACCATATTTCAGAGCTATCGGGTAACATTACGTCAACAATTTTACCAGGTGCTGCAGTTTTGGTTGTCCAGGCTATTGCATTTTGGGGAGCTATCAAAGTTTTTTTATCGCCCGTAACAAAAAATATCAGCGCCCCGATACAAGCTGCGGCTATTGCAGCTGGCCACCACCTTACTATTTTTAATTTTTTAGCTGGGGCCGCATCAAGCTGTTGTTTAATGTTGGCAAAACTTTCTTCCCACGATCCATCATCCGGCAGCTGTGCAGTATCCTCCCATAGTAATAATGCTTCTTCCAACTGTTCTTTTCGGTCAGGATCGTTAGCTGCCCAATCGCTAAGTTTTTGCTCAAGCCGTTTTATTTCGGCATTACTGCTGTTGGGGTTTTCCTTTACCGCTAAATATTCGAGTACCAATTTCCAGGTTTCCTGATCCATTCACATGCTTTTATACTAGGAAAGACAATAATAGGAGGGGTGCTACGGGTCGTAACCCGTTAACTTTGCGTTAATAAATCGTTAAGTGATATTTTACCTGAATTCGGATCTGTTTTTTAATACTTTTTGTTGGAGAAATTCAAAACCTTTTACCAGGTGATCTTCTACCGTACGGACTGATATATCCAGTAAAGCTGCAATTTCTTTATAACTGAAACCATCAATCCGGTACATATAAAAAATAAGTCTCCGGCGCTCGGGCATCTGGTCGATAAGGGTGTAAAGTATCCGGTTGCGGTCTTTATTCTGAAAAGCCTGCGCCGGGGTTTCTTTCAGATCAATAATTTCTGGAGCTTCTTCTTCGCTATCAATATGCCAAAAATCTGTTTTTGGTGCTTTATGGTAATTGGTGGCGGCATTTTTAACTGCCCTGAACAGATAGGCTTTTTCATTGGAGAGGATGGTTCCGTTTTTCCAGATGGATATAAACACGTCATTTAAAATGAGTTGCGCCTCTTCTACATCCTTAACCAGATAAAAGGCATACTTTTTTAGCGTGGGGTACATACGGCGATAAAGATCTTCGAAGGTTTTTTCATCAAACTTCTGTTCTTGATCGTCGTTAAATCCGGCAGTATTGTTTTCGCCCATAAATTATCGCGTCAAAATTAAAATTCAGAAACGATACCCATATTAACAGAATATTAAATACTGATGGTAATTGAAGCCATGGCAGAAAAATATTAAAATGAAGAAGAAATTGGTAATATTTTGGATTTAAGATTTCATGGTTTAAAGCTAACGATCTGATCTGCTGTTTTAACCGGTTTTTGTATCAGATATTTAGTCTGTGTTAAGTAATATGCAGGTTAATTTTATGTTAACTGATTTTTTAGCCTTGTTATAATGATAATTTAACATTAAATTTATCATTAGGTAACTTTGTACTAATGAAATTTCCCCTTTTTCTTTATTACGAGCTGCTGATCCGATTGACTATTTTTAAACCCGAAATTGGAGAATTCAGCTCTGCATTGCCTTTTGATGATCATATTTTGCTCAAAACCGACCGTGGTATGATTAATATCCCTTTGGAAATTATGAACATGCAGTTTAACGATCCGAGGCTGATATCAGAACGGGAGATGAATAAACTCGCCGCTACTTTCCGTCCTTATGGAGAAATAGATTCGATGACAGGCAGTGCAGTGTCAAATGCATCATAAGCCATAGCTGCTAAAATGACAAAGTCCGGAAACCACCCCGGACCTTTTACTAATCAACTAAATTAACCAAATATATGATACCGCAAAGTTAGCAGGCATATGTTATCGGATTGTTATCCTTAAGTTTTTTTATTCTATAATGCCGGCCTGTTACCGTTTCGAAATTAATAACAGCGCTTAACATGCGAAAAAAGGTACTTAAGCCCGAACATAAGTACCTTTTTCTAATAAAAAAGTATTTTTCTACTTACTTGCTTTAACGGCG
>NZ_DJDT01000110.1 GCF_002432345.1 Pedobacter sp. UBA5917 | reverse complement strand
TTCCCTAAATCATCTTTTATGGCATCATTAAAATTGATTATAAAAGTGAGGCTTAGACAAACATGATAATGATTTTTTAGTACATCTGATTATTTGTTAATTATAGTATAGATAAATATATTAGCCAATCATTTATATTAGCCCTCAGATAAAATGTATCAAAAACGCCTCACCATTATTCTTGTAGTCTTATCTACCGGTTTATTTGCCCAAAGCCCCCTAAAAGCTCCTGCTAAACTTGGCGAAAATCCGGTTTTCTTTATCGATAGCGTGAATTTCGAAAAGAGTGAATTCATAAAGTTCGATCCAAAAAACATTGCTTCATTAACCATATATGAAGGAAAGGAAGTAGTAGGTATATTAGGGGATAGAGGCAAGGATGGAGCAGTTTATATGGAAAGCATTCCATTTGCGAAAAAACGGTTCCAACGTTTCTTTAAAACAAAATCCAAAGAATTTGAAAACCTGGTTCCTACTCTTGAAAGTGATTCGACAATTCAATATATATTAAACGATAAGGTATTGGTTAAAGATTATGAAGGGAATTTATCGGCAATTAACGATGAAATTTTTAAAGAGATTAAAATAATCCCCAAAGAAGATTTAATTAAAGATTACGGAATTTCGGATAAGTCTGTTGGAGTGCTCATCCGTTCGCGGGTACCAAAGAATTTATATAACGGAAATAAAAAATTTTAACACCGTAGTTAACCTTTCAGAGATTATCAGTATGACTGGAATTCCAAAAAAAAAGGAGAAATTGGCATTTTTGGAAACCTATTTTTATAAAAATCAATCGTTTTTTTTCTTGATAGCACTGGCCTTTTTTAGCTATGCAATGTTTTACTATGTTCAGAATAAAAACCTGGAAAGAAATTCAAAGCTGGAAAAAATGCTGATTGTAGATAAATCCTGTAATGCAGGATCAAAGTCTGTTTCGTCTATTAAAGTAACCCGGAATGGTAAAACTTATTCTGTCCAATTGCCCTATAGTAAATGTTTGGAGTTGAATATTTGGGGTAAAGTTGGACTCTATTATAATGAAAAGTACGATTATTATTATCTGCCTGGGCTGCTTCGGATTTACCTGATTAGGGTTGTTGTAACCGCACTTGTTCTCATTTTACTTGTGTTGCCCTTGGAAGTTTTTATATAGAAGGGTAAGGAGATAAAAGGCATAAAACTGTTAATTTGATATTTAACTAATTTTATACAGGAAACTAAATTTATGTTGAAACAAAAGGAGGCTCCGGGTGCATTTTTTAAAGTAAAAATTGATGAGTGCAGCCACACTTATGGCAGAATCATTGCCAATAATGTGTATGCATTTTATGATTTTAAAACAGATAAGGATGAATCTGATCTTTCATTAATTGAACAATCAAAAATTATCTTTAAAATATTGGTTAACCATAGGCCTATAAAAAGTGGGGCTTGGAAAATAGTTGGGATAAGTGAATTATCTAATGAGCTTAAAAAAACAGTTCCATTTTTTATTCAGGAAATAGGTAATCTATCGGTTTGTTGGATAGACAGGAATGGTACCCGTGAAAGAGCTGAATTTCAGGAATGTAACGGGTTGGAGCGCTTAGCGGTTTGGGATCAGATACATGTAGAAAAAAGAATATCAGATTATTATCATGGTGTTCAAAATAAATATTCCCAAGGACTTGAATTAAAAATCCCTACTGATATGGGCTAAGTTTAACGTCCTTTATGGGTCAAATAGATCTGAATTTTGATGATCTGAGGAGTAACTGCTACCTAAAATGTAGAAAGTTTTCTCCCTGATCAGTTTCTTACAAACATGCTCATGAAAAAATATACATTTCTTTTCGAGTTCAAAAAAGGGACTTATGTTAAGCAGGTACTTTCTGCTGATATCCGAAATGCAATAATTGAATGGTTTCATTCACTTAACTCAGAGGAAATGTCTGGAATGACAGATGATATCAAAAATACATTAAAAATTGAATTAGATCAGGAAGAGCCAATCCTTATCGATGGAATGGATAACGTTTGGTGTATGTTTTTCAAAATTAATAAGCTTTCATGTTTACTCAATGTGGTCGAAAGTAATGTGTAATAGAGCAATACCTGGTCTGTTTTCCTATCCCCATTATGCTTTCTTTCTAATTTAAGTTTAAAAAAAAACAGTTTGTCAGCTAAAATCAGCTTTAGCTTATTAATCTCTTTGAATTTTTTACCCCGAAAGACTTATTAATCAGTATGTCATGTAAAAGAATTTGGAATAACGTTTGGTGTTTTACAAAACAAATGTTTAGTTTAGCTAAACAAAAATCAACCTTATTAAACAAAACATTCCAAAATTCATCATGAAAAAAATTAAAACGTCCCTATTGCCCGGCCTTATTCTTTTTCTGGCCCTATTTACGATGTACTGTAAGAGGCCTGAAGCAGAACTGGCTTCGTTCGACAAAAAAATCGATCAGAAATCAGCAGTAAATGCTGCTTCAACCAAAGCTAAAAAAGTATTGTTTATCGGCATTGATGGCTGTGTATGGAAAGCCATTACCACCCAAAATGCACCAAACCTTAAAGCTTTAATGAACCAATCGTATACCAGTACCAACGCTTTGGCAGAAGTGCCTACCTGGTCGGCAAATGGTTGGTCGGCCCTGTTTACAGGCGTTGGTGTTGCAAAGCATAAAGCATCGGATAATGGTTTTTCGATAGCAGATTTTGTAAATTATCCATCCTTTTTCAGGCAGGTTAAAACCAGTTTGCCCGCTTTACGTACCGCATCTGTTGTAACATGGTCGCCAATTAACGATAATATTGTGGCTACGCAGGATGTAACGTTTAAATATAACAGTACAAATGATAATGAAACGGAAACGAAAATTATCCAGGAGGTAACCACCAACAATAGCGATGTTTCATTTTGCCATTTCGATGATGTAGATCATGCGGGGCATGCCAGCAATTACCGAACCACCACGCAGATGTACATGGATTCGGTTAGGGCTGTTGATGCCCGCGTAGGCAGGATATTAGCGGCTATAAAAGCGCGTCCAACCTACAACAACGAAGATTGGCTCATTGTGGTGGCTACCGATCACGGAGGCGATGCCAGCCACGGTGGTTCGAGTTATTTGGAGCGCAATGCATTTATTATTTTAAACAATAGCGCCATTCCACAGCAGCAGGTAAATACCGTACCTACCACTTCAACCGAATCGGTACCGAATAATATCTCTACCGTCGATTTTAAAACCAATGTATATGGCCAATTACCTGTACTTAGCAATTTTAACCTGGGTGCAAGCGGTAGTTTTACCATCGAATTCAGGGTAAGGGCCACAAGCGCTACCAGCGATCCGGTTATTATCGGGAATAAAAACTGGGCAAGCGGCTATAATAAAGGGATAATTATCTCAAATAACGGTGGTACAATTAAGGCCAATTTTGGTGATGGTACCCATAGAGCTGATATTAGCGGTATCGATTTAACCGATCAGCTTTGGCACCAGGTGGCCATTGTAGTTAACCGCAGCACCCAAAAAGCCACCATGTACGATGGCGGCATACAGGTTGCCCAGGGCGATATTTCTGCAGTAGGCGATATGGAAAGCGGCACAACATTTAAGATCGGGCAGGACGGAACCACCAATTACAGTCCATATTTTACCGGAAACATAGCTGAAATCAGGTTGTTCAAATCGGCTCTTCCTGCAACCAGCATCAGCAATTATAGTTTTACAGGATTAAGCGCTTCGCACCCACAAAGTGCCGATCTGGTACTATATACCAAAGGTGATGAAACTTCTGGTACCACATACAATGGCAGCCTGGTTACACCGAAAATTGATATCCTGACCAAAAATAGTGTAGCCATTACGCGCAGTAACCTAAATACGGATATTTTTTACCGTAAAACAATCGATTACCACGGTGCACCTTATTTATACGATGTAGCACCTACCATCTTAAAATTTTTAGGTATAAATACGCCTGGCAACTATGATGGCCATGCCCTCGTTAATTTTTAAACCGGCACCATTCATATAGAATAAAAAAAGCTGTACCCTCGTTTGAGCGGTACAGCTTCATTATAAATAGGCTCCGAGAAATAATTTTAATCCAGCAATGTCCAGGTTTTGCGGGCCTGCACCTGTTGTACCACCTGCTGTTCTGCAACCACAATGTTTTCTTTGCGTTGGCCAATGTATTCCAGTCCGCTCAGTTTATTCCAAAGGGCCACCAGTACATTCATAAACTCATTTGCCATTACCATGCTGTTGTTGATCTGTTTATGATCGTAAACCAGTTCGATGGTTTTGGCCAGAAGTTCTTCAAAATTACCAGGGGTAACATCTTTCCATTCGTAAAAATATTTTAACAGTTCTTCCCTTTCCCGTGGGTCGATCAGCTTAATCGCGGTAAAAAAGATGTGTGCCAAACTCGAAAAATAGCCCACTAAAACCACTGGCGATTCGCGGTGTGCAATATTTCTGTATTCGTAAAACAAACCTGCAATATAATCCACGATCTTCTCCGAAATCAACCGGATATTTTTACCCAATGGAGTAATGTTATCACGCCCGCTGGTTTTATCGATAATTTTAAACGCCGCCAACTGTAAATCATTCAATAAAACACTAAAAGATTCGTAATACCTGATTAACGCAGGGTGGCTGGTAATGGTTGAGCTTGGCGGTATATAACTGTTATTGATCGATAACCTGCCGTTTTCGTAGTAAACCTGCCCAATGGTTAAAAAATAACTGTCGGCTGTTTGTACACCCACTTCACTCTCCGGTAAAACCGCGATTGAATAGCTTTTGGCAAGTTCAGGGTACCGGATCGGATTTTCCTCGGGGTTTGGTGTGCCCGCCGGTATGCGGTTAAACGGACTTACCACCAATAAAATCACATAGTTACGTGGCTCCGATTGACCAAAATAATGGTTGTGTACCAGCGTATCCATATTATCCGATTGTACGATATCAATGTGACAGCCTTCGGGCGTAATGGCATTACAGTATCTTACCCTTACCTCGATATGATTGGTTGCTTTTTCGATAATTTCGATATCGTGCGAACTTTTATAACCTGCAAAAGGAGGTAAAAATCCGTAATTACTGTTGTTTAAATGTAGAGAGGCGGCATCGCGTACAAAGTCCTGCAAATAGAGATCACTTAAGGTAAAATGATCACTGGAAAGCTTCATGCCATTAATCCAGTTAATGGATTTATATTTTAGCGGCTTTATCATGGTAGATGTTTTTAATTATAGATTAGATAAAGATAGCACTTTCTCCAACTTCATTAGGTTTGTTTACGTTTTCGGATACCCGTTTAGCATAAATCGTCATTTTTTCGGTAATGCCGTTTTCGATAATATCCAGATCCGGATCGATGAAGATATTGCGTTTAAAAAAGGATGTTTTGATAAAGAAAATCCATTTATAATTTTCCATATCGTCGCTCCTGAATTCTACCGGGCTTTTTGCAAATTTTAAATTATAATCATCGATAAACTTGTGGAACCAGATACCGAAGTTCATGTTTTCTACCGCTTTTACCTTTACTTTTAAAGGTTCCGGATCACTGCTTTTTTTATAAAGCTCAAGCTCCAGTACCAATAAACGGTTAAAATCCACATGGTCCATGTTGATATCCAATGGTGTATCAGGGTACCTCCAGATTTTATAAATTTCGGATGGGATACCCAGTAATGAAACATATGCCCACCAAAAAATAAGTGGTACAAAGAAACAGGCTATGCTGCCGGCACCGAACCAGCCAAAATTTACCGAGCTTAACCAGTTAAAGGCCAGCTGAAATAAATAAACCGATAAAATGGCCGAAACCAAAGTGGCAAAAAAGATAAATACTTTGCGCTCCAGCACATCTTTAGGGTAGTACTTGGTTAACAGATAAACGAAAACCGTACCCATTAAAAGATAAAAAATACAGCAGATAATGTAACCCCAGGGCATGAAATTAAAGTTCAGGAAACCTAAAAAACCTGGTAGGGCCAAAATAATGCCGATGAGCAGAACACTTACGATAAGTCTTTTGTTATTAAGAAACTGGTTCTTTTTGTTGATGATGGAAAGTACCGCTGTTGATACCATGAAAATCAGCGGAAATAAGAGAAAGCGGATAAAAAATGATTGAACGTCCATTAATTTTTATAGATGTGATGTACTACAAATATAGTATCTTTAGTATTTGATTATAATCCTATTTTTTTACGGTAACATAAATTTAACCTATAACAAATAAGCAAGCTTAAAGTTTAAATGAAAAAAGAAACTTTGATTAATAACGAACTATTTACAGATTATAAGGCTGTGTCGCATGCTGCAGACCTGATTGAGCGTAAGGTAGTTGATGCAGATAGGATCGAAATTATCCCATTGGGGCCCGATAAGCGTGCATTTGCAAAAGATATTGAGGATACCACGTCCTATTACTCTGAAAAAAGAAGGCACGAACGTATCCGCATCAGCACCAACCGCGAAGGATTGTATGATATGCTGCCCGAAGGGCTTTTCCACCGTCCGCCAACCGGTAGTGCCGGTATGGACGAGGAATCGATGATTAAAGACATCAGGGATAGGAGAGAAGAAGAAAAGGAAGCCAGGTTATTTTTTACACCTTTTGATGCCGAAATTAATTATGTAAGGATCATGACCGAGCTATATGAAAATATGCTCGACAAAAAAACAACCTATTCCGATTTAAGTCAGATTTTTGAATTCGGCTGGGATGAATTTAATTTACTCAACAAAGAGCAGAGCATCATCTGGATGCACCTGCTGCCCGAAATCCAGCAGAAAAGAAACGATATCGCTTTTGTATCCAAAGTACTTACCGCACTGTTTAACTTACCGCTTAGCATTGTAGATGCAACAGCCAATATTGCACCGGTAAAAATTGCTGAAGAAATGCAGATGCAACTGGGCGGGAGCGCACTGGGCATCGATACCATCATAGGCGATAGCTTTACCCCCGAAAATGAAGCATATAATGTTAATATCGGCCCAACCTCGCCGCAGGAGCTGGTTAAATTTATCCCCGGACAAAAAAACAGGGCTATTTTGGATATGGCCATCAGTTATTTAATGCCTGTTGATGCGGAGGTAACTGTAGAACTCCTTACCGCACCCGATTATCAGGAAACGGTATTGAGTGAAGATGGTGAAAGTGCTTTTTTGGGGTATACGGTGTATCTTTAGCAAAACGCCCTCACGTCGTCATGTCGAGCAGAGTGCAACGAAGGCGAGAACCACGTGAGTGCTCAGCGAAGCTAAATCTATATCGAGATAGATCTCTCCCTGCC
>NZ_DJDT01000059.1 GCF_002432345.1 Pedobacter sp. UBA5917 | reverse complement strand
CGGTTTGTATCGGCCACAGGTAATCTCTTGGCGCAATAAAGGTCTGGTTATAGATTACCCTGTTCTGGTAGTAACCGATAGGGGTAACCTGGCTGATGGTCCAGCCTGAAATTGGCCCGTTCAATTCGGTTGCTGCGGTTTTCCATCTGCGGAGATCCCAGAAACGGCTTCCTTCAAAGGCAAGTTCAATACCTCTTTCGCGACGGATAAGTTGTCTTACGTAATCTTTATCACCCAGTTTGGCCGCTCCGTTCTCTACATAATTATTCCACGAATCTTTAACGCCCTGTAATCCAGCCCTGGTTCTGATCATGTCGAGATATCTGTATATTTCAGGATCTGTTGGTCCGTTGGCCTCATTTACCGCTTCGGCATACATGAGGTAGATATCTGCAAGTCTGATTTCTGGCCAGTCGTAAGGTTTTACCGTATTGGCTGTACTGGAATTGGTAAGATTGGCTTCTACCAGCTTTTTGATAAAATATCCGGTTTCGTTATAATAACCTTCGGCACCCGAATTACCCGGCTGGGTATATTTGGCCTGCATGTAAAAAGTACCCTCATCTCCAACACCTGGGTTATTGGCAATCATGTACCAGGTACCGCCATCAAAACCAAGGTCGGCATAGAAACGCGGCTCCCGATCGAAGTTTACACGGGCGGTTTGATAACCTTCGCTAATGGCGAAACGTTCATCGCGGGTAGCAGTTCTCAACTCGTTCTTGACCGTAAAATTCAAGGTCTTGTCTTCGTTCATCGGCACCCCGTTTTTAGTGTAAAAAAGATCAGCGATCTTCATTGGGGCAGCCAGCTGGCCGTTTGAGTTGTTGGGGGTAAAGGTAGAGGCCAAACAACCCATGGCTACACGTTGTAATTGCCCCGCATAACTGTTAGAAAGGCCCCAGATGCGTTCGGTATTCCAACGCTCAGAGATCAGGTTTCTCAGTGTCATCTGCTGATTGGTAAAAGGCGATAACACGGTGTTTGGCACTGCATTATATAATTTTATCCCGGCCTGTTCTGATATATCAATCGCTGCTTTAGCTGCCTGCATGGCCCTTGTCCATTTGTTTTGGTCGAAGGCGGTTTTTACCAAAGGTGTTCCGTCTTTATTTACCAAACGGGCATAATCGCTGTTACCGTTAAACAAAGGGCTTGCGGCCAACAATAACAGTTTGGCTTTAATGGCCAAAGCAATGGGCTGTGTAATCCTGCCCAGTTCGTTGGTTCTGTCGCTGATTACAACTGGTAAAGAAGTATACGATTTATCGATCAGGTCTACTGTGTAATTCACACAGTCATCAAAAGGCGAGCGGCTCACCATCATTTCTGAGGTTGGCGCATCGATATCGATGTTTTTATCTACAATAGGTACCGGTCCGTACATCCTTAAAAGCTCATAGTTGTAAAATGCTTTTAAAATGTTTACTTCGGCCAGCCAGCGTGCCCTTAAATCGGGTGTTAAATCGAATGCTTTTTCCTCATCTTTTATGTTTTCGAGAAAGATATTACATTGTCTGATGGCCTGGTACCTGCTGGTCCATACACCACTGATCGGGTTTGCCGAATTCTGGCGGCCCAAAGCAATATCCCAGTTCATTAATCCGCCCTGCGTATCGAAAGTTCCCCTGCGGCTGTTCGGGATCCAGAGTTCATCCCCGGCCAGGAAACCAGGGTTGCTCATTACATCGCCATTACGGGGCAGATAGGAATAACAGGTAAACAAGAACTTTTCGGCCTCATTTTTACTGGTAAAGGCATTATCGATGGTTGGTACGTTATCAGGAACAACATCCAGAAACTTTTTGCAGGAAGAAACAGCGAATAGCAGTAAAACCAGTACCGGCCATATCTTTTTTGTTTGCTTTATATTTTTCATTGTCTTCTTAATTATATCGAGGTTAAAGACCTATGTTAACACCCAGGTTGTACACGCGTTGTAAAGGGTAATCGAGACCATTTCCACGCACTTCGGGATCCCACAATTTGAATTTGCTCATTACGAAAAGGTTCCTCGCACTGGCATATATGCGCAGGTTGGCCAGTCCTAATCTTTTCCTGAACCCGGCTTTTGGTGTATAACCGAACTCTACCTGCTGCAGACGCAGAAACGCGCCGTTACGCAGCCACCAGCTCGAGTTTACATAGTTGTTTGGTGTTGGTGTGCTGCTTAAACGCGGGAAAAATGCATAAGAATTGCGGCTATCTTCCGACCAGTGATCATCGGCAACCGCCTGTAGAAGACCGGTTTGGTAACCGCCGATCTGTAAAAACGGTGCAATACCGCTTTGGCTCAGGTTATCCAGGTTGAAACCGCCGCTGTTTACGAAAAATGCAATGCGCGCATTTCCCTGCATCTGTGCACTGATATCGAACTCTTTATAAGAAGCCGAGAAACCGAAACCGTAAGTAATTTCGGGTGTGTTCGGTAGCCCCATAAACACCCTGTCGTCGGCATTGATTACGCCATCGCGGTTCACATCCCTGTATTTGATATCGCCGCCCCTTACCGGTGTATTACCGGCCAGAGCAACCTGACTTGGCGAATTGGCTACTTCAATATCATCGGTAAATAAGCGTTCGGCAATATAGCCCATCATTTCGGCCGAAGAGTGCCCAACACGGTAAAGGTTGGCCAAACTTGCCGGATAGGTAGGCTCATCGTATTTCACGATTTTATTGGTTGCATAGGTAAAAGTTCCCCTGATCTGCACCCAGCCATTTTTGAACGACTTGCTGTAATCTGTCTGAAAATCGACCCCTTTACTATCCGAAATACCCACGTTTGCACTGGCCGGGGCCAATAAACCCATAGTTGTTGGAATACCGCTTCTTACCTGAAGAATATTTGAAGTTCTTTTTTTGTAGGCATCGATGGTAATGTTTACCGCGTTGAATAATGATAAATCCATACCGAGGTTAAGCTGTTTCGATTCTTCCCAGGTAATGGCAGCATTGGCGTATCTTGAAATGGAAATCCCGTTTCTGCTGTAAGCGATAGAAGGATCTTCACCAAAAGAAGCACCTGGGCCATTGTTAAGGTCAACGTTCGACAGGTAAAAGAACCTATCCTCATCACGTCCAATCTGATCGTTTCCGTTTAAACCATAAGATGCCCTGAATTTTAACAGGCTTACCACATTGGTTAAAGGTTTAAAAAACTTTTCGTTGGTTAATACATAACCCACACCTACAGAAGGGAAAAAACCAAAGCGGTTTTTCTTATCGAACCTCTCTGTTCCGTTATAACCAAAGTTGAATTCGGTGAGGTACCTGTCATCATAACCATAAGTAAACCTTCCCGATACACCAACGTTGCGCTTTGGCAACGAGTTTTGCAGACTTCCCGAGTTACCAGAAAGTGAATTACGCAGAATCCCTACCAACATACCGCTAACCGTATTCTTTTTAAAGGTTTGGTTATAGTTAATGGCCGTTTCGGTATACAGTACCGATTTGATATCCTTGGCACCCTCAGCATAGTTCAGATAATCGCTGCCCACTACACCAATACTCTGCGGACCACCGCCGTTAATTTCGGTTAGTGTAATGTTGTTTCCATCGATCGAGTTGGCGCTGTAATAAAACGGATTGTAGGCACGCGAAACGTTATAACCACTGGTGCGCTGTACATAACCCATAAAACGGGCTTTTAAACCAGGGATAATGCCTTTCATATCCTGGTTAACCTCTATTTGGGGCTGCAGGTTAGAGGTGTTCGACTGGCGGTAACCCCTTACCAGATCGGCATAAGGATTAACGTATAAATTTCCTCCTATAATAGATCCTGGCACCGATTGTACCACGGCATTTCCGAACAGTACATGTTTTATCCTCGGCGCATAATCGGCCGGAAAGCGCATCGGAAAGTTTACGGGATTGGCGAACATGGCACGCTGGAAAACATCTTTTCCGGTTCCCAGAGGACCGTTGTAATCATCAAACTGTCCGTAAACCCTGATGTCAGCCCTTGTTGTTTTGGTTAAATTGAGCGTAACATTCGATCGGATAGAATAATTGATGAGTTTAACATTGCTGTTAAAATTATTCAGTTTATCTACTTTGTAAATCCCGTTATCTACGTTGTAGGTTCCGGCAACGTAATAATTAGCCTTATCGGCACCACCGGTAACACTCATGTTAAAACGCTGGTTAAAGGTATAATCTTTAATTACCTGTTTAATCCAGTCGTTATCGGGATATAAATAAGGATTTGCAGTTCCCGATGCCGTACGGTCTATTTTTGTTTGCGAATAGGGCAGTGGATTTAAAGGATTTCGGGTTAAAGCAGCCTCATTGGCCAAATTCATGTAGGTAATGTTATCGGTATACTTCAGGTTTCCGGTATTGCCTGATATGGTATTATCTGAACGAAAGGTGAATTTGGTTTTTCCTGGCTCACCTTCTTTTGTTTTAACCAAAATTACACCATTTGCACCACGGGCCCCATAAACGGCGGCAGCTGTGGCATCTTTTAAAACCGAAAAACTGGCAATATCATCGGCCTGTAAACGGGCAAGATCGGTTTGCGAGGATTCGACCCCATCGATCAGGATGAGGGGATCTACTTTTCCTGCTCCAAAAGATCCTAATCCCCTAACAAAAAAGGAAGCATTGTCTGCCCCCGGTTCTCCACCGCTCTGATAACCGATTACCCCGGCAAGCCTTCCTGCCAACATTTGGGTAAGGTTACTGGTGGGGCCTTTCAGTGCCTTCGGGTTGATGGTGGTAACTGCACTTACCATGCTTATTTTCTTTTGCGTACCAAAACCCACTACGGTAACTTCGGTAAGCGAATTCTCGTCGGGCACCAGCGTGGCATTGATTATATAAGCTCCGTTAGCGCCGGGTTTAAATTTTTTGAGCTCGAATCTTTGGGTAACATAACCGGTTGAAGAAATCAGGAGGGTTCCAGTTCCTGACATTTCAATCCTATAATTTCCGTCGCCATCTGTAGTGGTACCCATTTTTGTGCCCACAACGGTGATATTTACACCTGGCAGGCCGCCCACGCTATCTTTCACGGTACCCCGTACTTTAACAAGGTCTTGTGCCTGTGCGTGCAGGGCAGTTATAATCAGTAAAAAAAATATGAAGGAGATACGTACTGTGCTTAACAGTAGCTTTTTATGAGCGCTGGTCATCGTTTTTTAAATAATTTTGTGAACGACCCAGACTGTAAATTATAGGATAATTTAAACTTCATAATCATTTAGAATTGTTTTAATGAGTAATTATTCGTTAAATTTTTTGGCAATAGTTTCCACCTGGCGGATTGATCAATCTACCTCAAATGAAAAAATGAATTTCGGGCCTGCCGTTAGTTAAGGATAGGTTTAAGTTTTCTCATGTAATTTGTTTTTTGGTTAGGGAATTGGTTAACTGATGTTTTCCGTTAGGTAGACCGAAGATTTTTGTTTCCATCATCAATTTGATGCAATGGATAGATAGCAGTTTTTACATGCGTAATGGTAATAACCATTCGCAGGAAGGCTTTGTCATCATTAATTATCTGGTTAGTGTTTGATTTGGTAATTGTAAAGCTATTCTAATGGAATGATAATCTCAAGTGCTTTGGCCGCTGTGCTAAAGCGCGGCACATTAAAGATTTTTGGATTAATACGCTTAATAAACATCGATAAATGAGCTTATTCGCCGATTTGGCAGTGGTAAAGATCATTTGCGTTTTTTGTAGCGATACGCTAAGAAAGCATTAAAAAACGGTTGTTGTAGAGGTGAAAAAGGGTGGACTGTTTAGTAGAACCTTTAACTGTATACCGAAAATGAAGCCAACGATGTCTTCATCCATTGGCGCAAAATGATATGGATATACCAAATTGGGATCAATCATATCCTCAATAAAATAACTTTTTCAAACGTTTGAAATCCCTTCCAGGCCAAATAATAGGTTTATTTATAGGTTTTTGGAATCAGCTATTATGCAAAAAATGAGTAGTATAACATTAACTAACCAAAAAACCTGATGTTCCAAAAGCATAACACGCTGTTAAATCAGACAAAAAATAACAAGCTTTACCGTTTTTCCTTACGGATACCTGTTCTTATTGTGATAACGATATTGCTATTCTACAGCATAACTTCTGCCGAAACACCTGTAAAAACCAATGTTCCATTAGCTGCCCGGTTCCTCGGATGGATGCAACCCGCAGTGGTAATTTCTAACGACGCCTTATTGTATTATGGTTTAGGTTTATCTTTTATTGTAGGAATGCTGATCCTCTCCCTGGTTACTACACGTAACGCAAAAAAGCAGGGAAAATTAAAAGATCTGGAGCAGGAACGCATGATAACGCAGATGCAGGTAAACGAAAAGCAGAGCCAGATCCTTAACGAAGAACTTACCGTACTTTTAGATAACAGGACCATGGAACTGAAAAAAAGCATGGAGACCATCAAAAAATTAAACGATGAAATTTTAGCATTAAATGCCACGCTTAAAACAGACACAAAATGGCTTAACCTGGATGTGGAACTGGCAGGAAAAGCACCAGCGCTATCTAAATTTGCGGATTTTGAAGCATTCAGTAAAATATACCCCGATAAAGATGCCATCCTTAAATATATTGCCGGATTGAAATGGGATAAGGGCTATTCCTGTATCAGGTGTTGTAATGAAACATTTCTTGCGGGGCAAACCCCTTATGGCAGGCGCTGTACCAAATGTGGTTACGATGAATCCGCTACCGTTAACACCATATTCCATAATTCGAAAATACTGATCAATAAGGCACTTTATATGCTCATCCTGGTATATAACACAAAAGGGGCTATTTCTTCCTATAAACTTGCCGAGCTACTCGATATCCGGCAGAGTACCTGTTGGGTATACAGTTCGAAGTTTAAAAAGAAGTTACTGCAAAGTAAAGATGGGCTTAACAAAACCGACGGGGAAGGATGGAGCCAGATGGTACTGGATGAGCCTGTTTAGATCGGGAGTATTGGGTTGTTATCCTGGAAACACTTTCTTAATCGTCAAAAAAATATGCTATGCAATGTCCTGATTCTGATGAAATTATCGGATATGGTCGTATTCTTCATCTATTTGAGCTTATCATCCATTTTTATTTGATAGGGTTATTGGCAATTTAGGATATAGTCTTTGAATATAATTTTAAGGGCTCTAACCAAAATAATCTATTCATTTTCTGTAAAACGCCTTACAGTAATGAGATCCAAACCCAGTAAGCAACATCCTAATTAATAACCATTCACTTAAAAAAACTAAACCATGTTAAAAAAAACACTTTTATGTGCAGTATTGCTTCTCAGCATTTTTACCATTGCCCATGCCGGAACAGGTATTTTAAAACCTAAAACCAATACTAATTTTGCCTGTTTCTTTACCCAAACAAATTTTGCGATCGAATTAACCTATGGCACAAACTCTTTTAGCACAACCGAGCTCGATTTCGCAGCACGTTATGTAAGTAATCCTTACACGCAAGCTCAGTGGACAGCAGGTATTGTGGTAGGCCATGTAGATTGCCATTCGTCTGCTTATCTTTATGGAAGAAAAACACAGTATGATGGCCGTGTAATGGAAGCTGGGATAACCACTACCGGAGATATCATTATCAAATGGATTTCTGGCCCCTTAATGCCGCTTTCTGCAAACCCGAGGTATTATTTTATGGAAATGCCGCATTTGGCCATTTCTTCAACGGGAGGATAGGTTTAGCATCAGAAGCCGCCTGTACCGATGTTGCGTAAATAATCGGGCGTATGCTGAAAAACCACTTTTGGGCCTAGCCCAAAAGTGGTTTGTTTTTATAAAATATATAATTTTACACCGCTTTCTTATTCGGCATAACCATCATATACCTGCACACCGCCCAACCAGGTTTCCAATACCTGTATGTTGCGCATATTCATAAATTGTTCTGATGCAGTAGTTAAGGAAAGCGGATCCTGTTTTAGGATTACAAAATCTGCAAAGTAATCTACATCCAATGAGCCTACCCAGTTATCGGCATAACACTGCCATGCGGCATCGTAAGTTACAGCAACCAGGGCCTGCTCGGGTGTAAGACATTCTGACTTATTTAATACTTCAAGCTTTTTTGGATCTTCTTCCATAATCCGGGTGATAGATTGCTCCATCATCCTTAAAGGGCCCAGCGGACTTACCTCATTGTCGCTATGAAGGGTGATCCTCATGCCCGCGGCAAGGGCAGAACCGCACAGATCGAGCATATTTACCTTTTTACCAAATATTACCTCGCTAAAGGCATGGCCCCAATAACCCGTGTGGCCGATAAGGAAACTTGGCGAAACACCCATTTGCAGCATATCCGAAATCTGGGCAGGAGTGAGGAGCGAGCAATGTTCGATGCGGTTGCGCATCTCCGCACCTCTGTATTGGGCAAGTGCACTTTGATAAGCTGTTACGGCAAATGTTACTGCCTGGTCGCCATTGGCGTGGATCATTAAAGGCCAGTCTTTATTTACAACCGCTTTAATTAAAGTGTTATAGTTTGGCGGCATTGTGTTGGGCGGTACACCGGTTTGGGGATAATTGAAAATCCCTCTGTTTTCGGGTGGATCGCATTGGTAATAATCGCTCTGGTACCCTGTTAATCCCTGGTTCGAGCCATCCGAAACGACTTTAACATGTCCATAATATACCGGTTTATAATCAGTATGCTGCTTATATCTGGGTAGTTTGTCCACATCCGCCTGATCGGCACAAAGACGGGCACCTCCAATCCGCACCAATTCGGGATTGATATCTGTGTAGAGCTTTAACAGGGTTTCAAAACCGGTATTCAGGCCTGCATCGTACATAAAAGTGGCACCCCTCGAATTTGCCAATTGAAAAAGTTCGGTCAGGTATTGATCGATATCAACAGCCATTTCAACAATTTGTGGCGCTACCACTTTCATTGCAGGTGTCATCTCCGGGCTTTGTTCAAGCGTGCCTTTGGTTTTATTGATATAATGATCAAGGGTAATATACTTATCGCGCACATCCTTGTTTTTGTCAAACACAAGTTTCAAGGCCTTGGTGTTTAAATAAAGCGTATGCATAGAAGCACTTAACAGCATCATCGGAAGATCTGAATTAATATTATCGAGTATCGTATTATCGATTGATTGCAATTCTTTTTTAAGATGATCGTGCGTAAAAGGCATCAAAGAGGGATCTAACCCTCTCCCTAAAATTACGTAATTGGGATTTTCAGGCAGGCTGCCGTTTATTATTTCACCTACAGAGGTAAGATTATATGGCGAGCGTAAATACTGCCCCTCAAAAGGGCTCACATCTATCCATTCCGTCATCATCGCTGTTGGAACAATATGGACGTGCGGTTCAATCAGTCCGGGCAGTAGCGTATGTTTATCTGGTAGTTCCCGGCTTTCGAATCCAGGAAAATATTCAGTCATAAATGCTGATACCTGTTTTTTTTTGCCGGTTTGCACTACCTTACCATTGGCTATTCCGATGGCTTCTACGGTATCTGTTAATCCACCGATCATTGGCCGGATAATGCCACCACTGATCATCAAAGTTTGTGGCGGTTCTTTTTTGGTTTTTCCCAATCCGAACTTCAGTTTCGCCACATTCTCGGGGCTAAAAAGTTCTTCTTTCAGGATTTCTAGAACAGGGTTGTTGCAGGAGCACTGCGCGCAGCCATGGCTGTGTTGGTGGTTTTTTTCCATAGGAGGGTTAATAAGGAATTAATTTAATTAGATTGTTTTGTATGCTCCAAAATACAATGTTTTTGTTTAAATGATACTTCTACACCTGCCCCGAATAGGTAGTGTTAGCGATTTCTATCAGGATGTAAAAAGCTGTAATCATGGGTATTAGCACATAAAAGCTGTTTTGTGCCCATTCAATGGCGTTCATCGAAGTAGTTTTAATAATTAATCTTTTTATTCATTGTACTACAAAATGAATTTAGAAATACAGAAAGCCTATTCCTTAAGGAGGTTTATGTAGATTGTAAAGGAATATGTAAAACGCTAATTGTGCTTTATGGAGTAATTGGTGTCATTCATCGTCTATTTACCCTTACTCAACTATATTCTATTCCTATTTTATACGATGTAACATATCTTAGAGGCAACAATCGGGAAACATAAGGTATTTAGAAAAATTATATTCTTAGTATAGTCAAAAGCCGACACTGGTGTTACCGTAGTTAAGTTGTTATTTAAACTTTAATTTTATCACATGATGGGAAAGTTAGACGAAACAATTGATTTCATTATCTATGTCCGTAAAGAATACAAAATGGAATTAGAAATCGCTAGTGGGCTCGTTAAATATTACGCCAAACCTATTGCAAAGCAAAAAATTATAGATTATTTGGAAGAAAGGAAAGTGGCATACTATACAAAAAAATATGCCACATTAAATGATATCCCTGGTGGTCATAACTCTTTTCATATTGATGATTATGATAACCATCAGCATTATTCACATCCTTAGTATTTATCAGTTATGGCAAAAAAGGTATGTCCAAATTGCAAATTAATAAGAGAATGCACATTGATAAGCGAAGGATTTCATTTAAATGTCTACAAATGCACCACTTGTGCACTTGAATTTGAGCATGATGGCACTGGAAAAAAGATTCTATCCGTTTTAGGTCCAGTTTGTGGTGGGATATTAACGTTTATAGGCCTTGAAACCTGGATGGGCAAACATCATAACAAAAAGTAGTGTTGATTAACTTACATATCCCAATATGCACAATTTGAGGATGTCGCCGAGAATTTGATGTTTCTGGGAAAATTGAGTAAAATATACGGCTTATTTCTGATCCCAATTTTTGTAGAACAAAAAAAAGCGAACATTTGCATGTACGCTTCAATTTCTATGATCCCGATGGGATCACTTTTTATATGTAGAAACGCACAAAATAGCGTTAAATCGAAGGTTTTTAGTATCGGGGTCCCGAAATGGCCCCATATGTTTTGACCTGATTTATTTAAAAAAAACTCTTTGCCTAATTGTAGAGATAATGCTTTACAAGATAAAATCAAATTCGGTTGCAACTGTACAATTGACCCTGTCATCATGTTATAAATAGTTCAACTAGGTAAGGTGGCAAAACGTGGGTCGTCCGCTACATAATCACTTCCAGATTGATCAGATGATTGTGCTGCATGCTTTAAAATGACTCTACGCAATCGTTCTTGGTGTTCGTCACCCCAAAGGCCGATCGAACCGATCAAAGGGATCAGGGTTCTGCCGAAATCGGTTAGTGTGTACTCCACTTTGGGTGGCATAACCGGATAAATCTTTTTAGTGATCAGCTCATGGTCTTCAAGTTCCTTCAACTGGACATTCAGCACCCGCCTCGTAACATCAGGAATCTTCCGCTGAAGTTCACTAGGCCTTAAGTTGCCCTGGTAGATAAACCAAAGAATACGGATCTTCCATTTGCCGTACAGCACTTCACCCACGAGGTCAAGCCCGCAATTAAGATAGGGGACAGTCTTTTTTACGTACATAAATACAAATATACGATAGGGCCGGCAAGTAGGCAATACGGATAAATTTATCCCTATCTGATTCGTAAGTCCGTAATTGTTTGATGTTTGTGTACTATCTAGTTTTGCACAAAAGAATTAATATTTATGGAACAGCAGTTTAATTACAGTAACGAATTGACCGGTAAGATTGCCCTGGTAACAGGTGGCACAAAGGGCGCCGGAAAAGCAATCGCCGAATGTTTAAAGGCGGCAGGCGCAACCGTTGTTATTACAGCAAGGAACGAGCCTAACGAAACAGATCCCGACCTGCATTTTATTCCGGCTGATCTAAGTAAGCGCGAAGGAGCCGCGCATGTAGCCATGGAAACACTTAACCGCTACGGCCGTCTCGATATCCTGATTAATAACCTTGGCAGTTCTGAAACGCCCGGTGGCGGTTTTGCCGCACTAAATGATGAAGACTGGGAAACCACGATCAGCACGAACCTGTTTGCTCCGGTGAGGTTAGATCGGGCTTTTCTGCCCCAAATGCTTGAGAACGGTAGCGGAGTGGTCATCCACATCGGCTCTATCCAGGGACGCCTACCGTTATACGACGCAACCCTTCCATACGCGGCGGCTAAGGCCGGCCTGATCAATTACAGCAAAGGACTATCGAAAGAAGTCACATCTAAAGGGGTACGGGTACTCACCGTTTCTCCAGGCTGGATCAAGACCGAAAATGTCAAATATTTCCTGGAGCGGATCGCTAAAAGTTCAAATTCATCCATTGAGGAGGCTCAGGAAAGTGTTATAGCTGCGCTGGGCGGAATCCCCGCCGGAAGACCCGCGGAGCCTGAAGAGGTTGCTGAACTGGTAGGCTTCCTTGTTTCACCGCGGGCCAAATACCTGAGCGGTACGGAATTCGTTATTGACGGAGGAACAATACCAACCATTTAAAAACCTAATCATAACAATTATGGAATTACCAGAAGTAGTAGCGCGTTTTATCGAAACGCAGAATAACCTTGACAGCAAAAGCTATGTGGAGTGTTTTACTGACGCTGCGATCGTTCATGACGAAGGCAAGATGCATAATGGGAAAGAAGAAATCCGTCAATGGATTGAACATGCGAATAGCGAGTACCAATCTTCAATGAAACCGCTTAACTATGAGGAATCCGGAGCAAACGGGGTGCTCACCTCAGAGGTATCCGGTACATTTCCGGGAAGCCCGATAGTACTACAGTTCCATTTGGGACTGAAAGACGATCTCATTGATTCCTTAAAAGTGACAGGATAAAATCGCAGAAAGCAGTACAACGGCAAATCTACATTTAAAAGCCCCGGTTGGATAACTATTTCCGGCCAGGGCTTTTGATTATGACAAGATATCGTATCAGCAGATTAACTGGAATACCTAATCTTTTTCACTGGTTTAGAAAAGTTTTCTTAAAACTCATTCTACACAACTCCTAATCAAATTCAGAACCCCAAAAATATAAAATAGGATTGGGGCTCCATTTACTTTCGATTTAATTTGGTTTGCTTTTTTGGTATTGATCCCAATAGCGGACTAAAAACCAGTTAAACCAAAAAAGACGCAATTTCTTGCGTCTTTCTGTGATCCCGCTGGGATTCGAACCCAGGACCACTACATTAAAAGTGTAATGCTCTACCAGCTGAGCTACGGAATCATTCCTTTTGTTTAAGGAGGTGCAAATATAGGGATTTATCTTTTCCTTGCAAACAATTTTTAAAAATGTTTTTAATCTTTTTTACTTCGGGTAAAACCAGCAATTGTAACCCGCTGATCTTAAATTTAGTAGAGGTTAGGGTGCGGCGTTTCGCGGTAAGCATTCAGCCATCAACCATAAGCCATCAACCTTACGCTATCCAACTATAAACCAATTAACAGCCTATTTACCAGCTTTAGGTATAAAATTTAAGAAAGATTGAAACTGCGCTTTATGTTTGTTCCTGTCCAGTTTAAAATAAAATGCACCCCTTCTCGAACTCGATTTATCCTTATCCGCTTGTTTGATCAGTAAACCGCTGGCCGTGATTTTGCGGATAAAATTGCGGTTATCAATTGGCGAATCGTAAACCTGCTCGTATAACGACTGTAATTGCGGTATGGTAAAGCGTTTTGGCAGCAGTTCGAACAAAATAGGGTGCAGGGCAGCCTGGTAACGGATTTTATCCATTGCAGCTTTAACCATGATATTGTGGTCAAAAATCAGTTCAGGCACCTCTTTAAGCTTGTACCATTCGGCATGGTACTGATCGTTGATCTGTTTGCTATATTTATTGATATCGATCAGTGCGAAATAAACAACCGAAACCGTGCGTTCGATCGGGTCACGGTCTGGACGGCCATAAGCATGTAACTGCTCCAGGTATACATCGTGTAAGCCGGTTAACTCCAGCAAAATCCTTTTAGCAGCTTCATCCAGGTCTTCCTGCTCCCCGATAAAACCTCCCATTAAACTCCAGGTATCCTGAACCGGCTCAATAGCCCTTTTAATCACCAATAGTTTTAGGTGCTCACCGTCATAACCAAAAATGATGCAATCTACTGCAACAAGAACAGGTTTTTGATTTAAATATTTTCCCATTTTAAAATAGCGTATTTAGTTTGGCATCGTTATAATCTTCAATATAAGTTAAGATATTCGGATAACCTTCAAATTCTTCAATAGTATGTGTGGTGGTAAGTACAATGCATGGCATACCTGCATTCAGTGCCGATTCTACACCTTTGGGCGCGTCTTCAAAAACCAGGCAGTGTGCCGGTGCAATATTCAGCGTAGCTGCCGCCTTTAAAAAGGTTTCGGGATCAGGTTTACTCTTTTCTACATCATCGGCACTAACTATGGCATCTAAATAATGGCGTATTTGCAGGCCATCAATCACGAAATCAATATTAAAGGGAATTGCTGCAGAGCCGATTGCCATCGGAATACCTGCATGTTTTGCACGATTTAAGAACTGATCCAATCCACTTATCAAAGCCAGATGAGGCATATATCCCTGCTGATAACGTTTTTCTTTATCTATCGAAAGTTGTTCAACCTCTGCTGCCGTAAACCTGTTTTTTCCAAAAACACGGTCCAGCACTTCATGGTTTTTACCGTACATTTCCCTTTTTACGCTTTCATAATCAAGTTTAGCGCCCAAATCCTCCGTCATAATAATGTACCAGGCCAAAGTATGGTATTCCATATCATTGATCATGGTGCCGTTTAAGTCAAAAAGAAAAGCCTTGGGCCTGAAATTCAAATCGTACATAGAAACGCTAAATTATGTGATTTTTTTTTACTGTTGATCATCATCCTTAATATTCGCTTAACAATAATTATAATCGTTACAATAACGTTAATTATTTTTGCTATTTTAGCCTTAACCAAAAATAAATTTAACCAGGGGGCAACATGTGTTTTTCTTAAGCAAAAGAACATCTCTGTGCTTCAAATTTTAATCAGATGAAAAAAATATTTCTTAAGCCTTTATCCATCGCTGTATGCTGTTTAGCCATTGCCTTTACATCCTGCAACCCAAAATCAGGTCATGATTCAAGCACAGTGCAAACCGATTCGTTAAAATATTCGGCTACCATTGACGGCAAAGAGGTAAAACTTTATACTTTAAAAAATAAACAGGGGGCCTCGGTTTCCATCACCAATTATGGCGGAAGGATTGTTTCGCTTCTGGTGCCCGATAAAAACAACAAATTAACCGATGTGGTATTGGGTTACGACAGCATTGGTGCTTACCGTAAAAAGGGAGAGCCGTTTTTTGGTGCACTGATCGGCAGATACGGAAACCGAATCGGTAAGGGTAAGTTTAAGCTGGATGGAAAAGAGTATACATTACAGCTTAATGATGGCATAAATACCCTGCACGGTGGCAATGATGGCTTCTTCGCCAAAGTTTGGGAAGCTAAACAATTAGATGGTCAAAAACTCGAATTAAGCTATATTTCGAAAGATGGAGAAGCCGGTTATCCCGGAAAACTGGACGTGAAAGTAACTTATACCTTAACAAACGATAATGCCCTGCAGATCGATTATCTGGCCAGTACAGATAAAACCACGATTGTTAACCTAACCAATCATGCTTATTTTAACCTCAATGGCGAAGGAAATAAAACAATCCTGGACCACGAACTCACCATCGATGCCAATGCTTATACACCGGTTGATTCTACACTGATCCCAACCGGAAAATTACAACAGGTAGCGGGAACGGCCTTCGATTTTAATAAAGCCAAAACGATCGGAAAATCGATTGAAGAAAATGATCAGCAGTTAAAATTTGGAAAAGGTTACGACCATAACTTTGCATTAAACCATCACGATGGCAAAACGCCGGTAGCGGTTGTTAAGAGTACAATTACTGGTATTTCATTAGAAGTTTACACCACCGAACCGGGATTACAGTTTTACAGTGGAAACTTTTTAACGGGTACAGATAAAGATGGAAAAGGAGGGAAATCGTATCCGCACCGTTCTGCTTTTTGTTTAGAAACCCAGCATTTCCCTGATGCGCCCAACCATGCAAATTTTGCTTCAACGGTACTTAAACCGGGCGAAACATATAAAACGAGTACTACTTATAAGTTTTTAAAATAGTAAACTGAAAAAGATTATTGATAAAATTTCAAATAAAAAAGAGGCTGTATCATAAGCTTGGTTTCCCTCGGATCTTGTCACGTTGAGCTTGTCGAAACGCCTTACACGGTGTTATGGCAGGTCCTTCGACAAGCTCAGGATGACAATTATTTATTTATGATACAGCTTCTTTTTTGTTTTATCTGTAAATCGCTGTTTAATAGCTCAATAAACGATCGGGAAACTGTGTAGTTTTCTCAATGGTTAATTGCTGCATGATCTGGTATAAATGGGTTTTGAACATATTGATGGTATGATCTCCTCCTTCATTACCTAAAGCACCAACGCCATACATAAAAGGTCGGCCCATAAAGTTGAATTCGGATCCTACGGCATGTGCTCTTGCTAAATCAACGCCAGAGCGGATACCGCCGTCCAACATGATCTTCAATTTTGATTTGTATAGCGGATTGTTCGCCAATCTGATCAGTGAATTGATTGAAGATTCTCCTGCGTCAATTTGCCGGCCACCGTGATTGGAAACAATAACACCGTCAGCACCGATCTGGATAGCAGCCTGCATATCTTCATCCGTTGCGATTCCCTTCAGTACCAAAGGTCCTTTCCAGAGATCACGGATGGCAGAAACCTTTTCAATATCAACTTTGCCGGTAAATGTTTTGTTCATGAATTGCCCCAGCTGAGACATGTCCATGCCTTTTTCCATATAAGGCTTTAAAGTCGCAAATGATGGAATTCCGTGCTGTAGGGTTTTTATTCCCCATAACGGACGGGCAAAGGCCTGTAAAATGTTATTGATTGACATTTTTGGTGGAATAGATAAGCCGCTCTTAATTTCTTTATATCGTAAACCAAATGCAGGTACATCTACCAGAACAACTAAAACCGGACATTCAACAGCTTTTAAGCGGTTTAAGATATCATCTCTCAGGCTATTCTCTGTAGGATGGTATAATTGAAACCATGCTTTTCCTTCAGATACTTCGGCAATTCGTTCGATACTACTGGTGGACACGGTACTTAATGTATAAGGAATATCGGCTTTAGCGGCAGCCTTAGCCAAAATTTCGGGTGCGTTAGGCCACATCAAACCCTGTAAACCAATAGGCGATATACCAAATGGGGCACTGTAACGGCGGCCGAATAATTCAAC
>NZ_DJDT01000210.1 GCF_002432345.1 Pedobacter sp. UBA5917 | reverse complement strand
TTGCAAATGTAGTGTTCTTTTTTCAAAAGCAAAACTTTTTTTTCATTATTTCAGTGCCACTCTGATTATCAATTAATTAATTTTTCAGCAATTAAAAAAATGGCCGCAATCATTGCTTAGAATGAGTACAAACAAACAATTTTATTGTTTTTTTTATGCATGCATAGTAATTTTTAAATATTAATATCCTAATTTAGCACAAACAATCTAATATTGCATGGTAGCACAGATCCTCTTTCTAGTACTTACACTTGCAGCAATTGCGCTGTTTACCATTAACCTGCGGAAAATAATCCGCAATATCCGTTTAGGAAAAGCGGTTGACCGTAAAGATCAGCCACAAAAAAGGTTAATAACGATGCTTCGTGTAGCTTTTGGTCAATCTAAAATGGTGGTACGCCCTATCCCGGCCTTTCTACACTTTTTTGTTTACATCGGCTTTGTGATCATTAATATCGAAGTACTCGAAATTATGATCGATGGATTATTTGGCACCCACCGCATTTTTAACGGTTTGGGCGGTTTATATAATTTTCTGATCGGTTCTTTCGAAATCCTCGCTTTTACCGTTTGGGTTTCCTGCGCTATATTTCTTGTACGCAGAAATATTCTTAAACTGAAACGTTTCAGCGGTGTAGAAATGAAAAGCTGGCCAAAATCTGATGCCAATTATATCCTGATCACCGAAATTTTATTAATGAGTGCTTTCCTGCTCATGAATGCAGCCGATGCCAAACTACAACTTTTAGGTGTTAGCCATTATGTAAATGCAGGTGCATTTCCGGTAAGCCAGTATTTAATGAACATCCTTCCTTCGTCAGAAAGCGCGTTGGTTATTGTAGAGCGTAGCTGCTGGTGGTTCCACATTATTGGTATCCTTGCTTTTTTAAATTACCTGCCCTACTCAAAACATTTCCACATCCTTTTTGCCTTTCCAAACACCTATTTTTCTAACCTCGAACCAAAAGGCGAATTTAACAATATGGCATCTGTTACTAATGAGGTAAAAGCCATGCTCGATCCTTCATTTGTACCTGCAGAAACCGAACCTGGTAAATTTGGTGCAAAAGATGTAACCGATTTGAGCTGGGTAAACCTGATGAATGCCTACACCTGTACCGAATGTGGCAGATGCACTTCGGTATGTCCGGCAAATATTACAGGTAAACTTTTATCGCCCCGTAAAATTATGATGGATACCCGCGATCGGATTACCGAAGTGGGACAAAATATTGATAAACACGGCGCTGAACATCAGGACGGCAAATCTTTGCTCGACGATTACATCAGCAGGGAAGAAATCTGGGCATGTACCAGTTGCAATGCCTGTGTAGAAGCCTGCCCCGTAAATATCGATCCTTTACAGATTATTATGGAACTCCGCCGTTATGCGGTAATGGAAGAATCGCAGGCACCTGGAAGCATTAATGCCATGTTGGGCAACATTGAAAATAACCAGGCCCCTTGGAAATACTCTCCTGCCGATCGTTTTAACTGGGCCGAGGGTTCTTAGTTTTGAGTCCTAAGTCAATAGTCTTGAGTCCTAAGTCGGATGACTTGAAAACAATTGAATAATACAATTAACCAGTTAACCCCTTGAGTGGAGTTCAAGGGTAAACAATTAACCTATAAAAAAGCAGTTAACCGATTAACCAATTTAAACGCTTAACCTATATTATAAAAAAATGGAATTTAAAGTCCCTACAATGGCCGAATTGATGGCCGCAGGTGAAGAACCAGAGATATTATTTTGGGTTGGATGTGCAGGCAGTTACGATGAACGCGCACAAAAAATCACGCGTGATATATGCAAGATCTTACATCATGTAGGTATAAAATATGCCGTTTTAGGAACTGAGGAAAGCTGTACAGGCGATCCGGCGAAAAGAGCAGGTAACGAATTCCTTTTCCAGATGCAGGCCATGACCAATATTGAGGTGCTGAATGCATACAATATTAAAAAGATCGTAACCGGCTGTCCGCATTGTTTTAATACCATTAAAAACGAGTATCCAGGCTTAGGCGGTACTTACGAAGTAATTCACCATACCCAACTCATCCAGGACCTGATTAACGAAGGCAAGTTAAAGGCTGAAGGTGGCGAAAGCTTTAAAGGCAAAAAAATCACCTATCACGATCCCTGCTATCTGGGCCGTGGAAACGGAATATACGAAGCACCAAGAAAAGCATTAGAAGTTCTGGATGCGCAATTGGTAGAAATGAAACGCTGCAAAAGTAATGGTTTATGCTGCGGTGCGGGTGGTGCACAAATGTTTAAAGAACCTGAAAAAGGAAATAAAGACATCAATGTAGAACGCATTGACGAAGCTTTGGAAACCAATCCACAGTTTATTGCCGCCGGTTGCCCATTCTGTATGACGATGTTAAGTGATGGTATTAAATTAAAAGATAAAGAACAGGAAGTTAAAGTACTCGATATTGCTGAGATCACAGCAAGGGCAAACGGGTTGTAATTTTTGCATTGATTAAAGCACTCGTCACCCTGTCCCGAATCTTCGGGATCAGGGGCCTCCATGCTAAAAAGATGCTGACCACGAAGCTTCGGGGTCGTATGACGAATCGATGTAACTAACTGACCTGGTCTTAGCGTCTCGCTAAGACTTTTTTTATTTCAAATCCCAAATAATTTAATCGTCTGATTTCACTTCTGCTTTAGGTACTTCAGCAGGCGGTAGCTTAATAATCTTTTCAAAATTATCCCTGATCAGGTTTAAATCTTCGGCCTCCATATTTTTTAATGGGATAATAATTTGTGTCGCCATCGAGTCTACATCGCCACCCCTATCCTTGTAAGTCTGCACAATTACGTCGTCGCTTTTGGTATGGATGTACAATTTCCCCGAACTAGTGGTACCATAATAATCCATATCTTTAAATTTTGCCAGCTTAAATGCGAAATACTCTGTTTTACCGTTACTATAGTATCGTTTATAACGGCAAAAGCCATTGTTGGTAACATTTAATTCATAACGTTTTATCTGGCTGTTTTCCTGAGCATTATCGTAATGATCAATAAATGTTTTTTGCAGGTAACCTGTATATTGCTCGAGGGCTTCGGGATCGGAAAAAGCGTATAAAAACGTACAAAAAGCCGAAACAAGCGATATTTTCAAGCAGAGTGTAAACTTTTTCATCGGGTTAGCGTTTTAAACACAGCAAATTAATTAAAATCATAAATTTGTATATGAGTTTTTCTCCACAATCAAGAGTTTGGATATACCAAAGCGATCGCAAATTTACTTCAACCGAAGAAAATGAGATCCTGAACAAATTAGCAGCTTTTACCAACCAATGGAAAGCCCATGGAAACGAATTGCTTGCAAAAGCAGAAATCCGTTATGGCTTTTTTATTATCCTTACAGTAGATGAAAGTCAGGCTGGGGTTACCGGTTGTTCTATAGATAGTTCGGTAAGGCTAATCAAAGAAATTGAACAGGAATACCACGTAGATCTTTTTAACCGTTTCAACATGGCCTATAAAGTGAATGGAGAAGTTGTGGTAAACAGCAAAGAAGATTTCGAAACCCTGGTAAACATTAAACAGGTAACACCCGAAACCATTGTGTTTAACAACATGGTGCAGAACCTGGCTGAACTGGAAACCAAATGGGAAGTTGCATTTCAGAATAGCTGGCATTCTACCGTTTTCGCACACTTACTTTAACCTGCATGTTCATTGTAGATTTAAAATATATTGTTCCTTTAGAAGAACTGGACAAGTACATGGAAGCACATGTTCAGTTCTTAAATAAATACTATGATGAAAACATTTTTGTTGCCTCAGGCAGAAAAGTGCCCCGCACAGGTGGTATCATTTTAGCTTTAGCCAAAGATGAGGAAGCTTTAAAAAAGATCCTGATGGAAGATCCTTTTTATACCCATCGATTGGCCGATTATACCATCACGCAGTTTCTCACTTCTCAATACCATCCTGACCTAGAATTGCTTTTAGGATAAAAATACCTAAAACCTAAGGTGCTAAAAGTGATATTTTTCTTTACCAGCCAAACAATTAGCATTCAAAAAGCATTATATTGTTAAATCAAACTAATGTGTATGAAGCGCTGGCTCAAAATCTCTTTAAAAATCATATCGGTTTTTGTTATCCTGATCATATTAACCTGGTTGGCAGGTGCATTTTACATCAGCCGGAACAAGAAAGAAGTATTGGCTTCTATCCTCTCTCAACTGAATAAAAATTTAAATGGCAAAATTACAGCCACAAGCATGGAACCCACGCTCCTTAAAAGTTTTCCGGGTGTTTCGGTATCGTTAAATGGTGTTTTATTGAGAGATAGCCTTTGGAATCAGCATAGACACGACCTTTTAAAGGCCCAGGATATCGATGTATCATTAAATGTGCTTTCGCTCATTGTAGGCAATATTAACATTAAACAGATTGCCATAAATAATGCCTCCATCTATATTTACACCGATTCTACCGGATATAGCAATACCAGTATTTTTAAAAGTAAACCCAAAACCGATAAAAAATCATCGCCAAAATCTTCGGCATTAGAGGTAAAAAAGATTGATTTTAACAAAGTGAGTTTAATCCTTGATAATAAAAAGAGGTTTAAACTGTTCAATTTTGATATCGACCAGATCCAGGGCAGAATGGAATATCCTGATAGTGGCTGGACTGGAAAAATCAAACTGAGTACCAAGGTAAATAGCTTTGCTTTTAACACACGTAAGGGAAGTTTTTTGAAAGATAAAACCCTTGATGGCACTTTAGTTGCACATTATAGCCGCGATTCGGATGCGGTGATATTAAAACCCGAAGTTTTAAAAATCGGTGGTCACCCTTTTAAGATCGGCGCCAAGATAGATCTATCCAAATCTGCCTTTGCTATTAGCATTGCAGTTGATGATATTTTATTTAGGGATGTGGCTTTATTGCTTTCACCAAACATTTCTTCCAAACTTTTAAAGTTCGGCATCGAAAAACCGATCGATATCCGTGGTAATATCATCGACGATGGATCGGGCAAATATGGCGATCCACTGATCAAAGTTGGTATTACCGTGCGCGATAATGTTGTTTCTATACCTGCCGGAAAATTAACAGCCTGTAATTTTGATGGTTCATTTACCAACCGCGATACAGTTGGAGGTATAATCGGCGACGAAAATTCTTCCATCAAATTCCATAAGCTTACCGCTAAATATTTCAATGCCCCGTTGAAGATCGATACGTTTACGGTAAACAACCTTTCGAGGCCCATTGCCACCGGACTGGTTACCTCACAGTTTCCCTTATCCAACTTAAACAATTCGTTAGGTACAAATGATTTCAATTTCAAAAACGGAACAGCAAACTTAAGGTTGTACTGCCAGGCCGATATCGATAATTTCCGCTTTACCAAACCTGTTGTTTCTGGCAAAATACAAATTGCCGATGCTGACATTTTATATGTACCACGCAATCTTCATCTGGTAAAAAGTGCATTGAATATCAATTTTAACCAGAACGATTTATCTATCCAGAACGGACATTTCCAGTTGGGCAAAAGCGAGTTAAACGTTAATTGTAGTATTGCCAATTTTGCCAATTTATATTATACCGCGCCAGATAAAATCTTAGTGAATTTAAAAATGTCGAGCCCACAGCTGTATTTAAAGGAATTTTTACCCTTTTTAGGTCCACGGTCGAGCAATAAACCAAAATCTAACGGCAACAAAAAAATAGTTTCCAAAGAATTGAGCAACGTGCTCGAACTTTCCAAAATGAATATCCGTTTAACTGTCGATAAAGCCATTTACGATAACTTTACGGCAAAAAACCTCGATGCTGATATTTCATTACGTGGTGGTGGTATATTTTTCAATAAAATAAGTGTTGCCCATGCCGGCGGACAGCTTTCGTTAAATGGGAATATTATACAGGAAGCGGCTTCGAACAGTTTTAAAATCAATTCAAAAATAAGCCATGTAAGCGTTAAAGATTTCTTTTATTCTTTCGATAATTTCGGACAGAATACCATTACCAACAAAAACTTAAAAGGTTATTTATCCTCGCTCGTAAACATTTCCGGCAGGATATCGCATACCGGAAAAATCCTTCCACGATCGATAAACGGCAAGGTGGTATTTAACCTCAATAATGCTGCTTTAGTCAATTTTGATCCGATGGTTAAAGTAGGGAAATTTGCCTTTGCCAACCGGAATTTATCAAATGTAGAAATCAAAAATTTGGACGGAACACTCAATGTTAAAGGTGATAAGGTAGAAATCAGTCCGATGCAGGTAAATTCCAGCGCCTTAAACTTTAACGTTAAAGGAACCTATGCCTTAGGCCCTGGTACAAATGTAGCTATGGATATCCCGCTAAGAAACCCCAAAGGCGACGAAAACCTAACCAAAGAAGAGAAAAAACAGGCCCGTATGCGCGGTATTGTATTGCACTTAAAAGCCGTTGACGATGAAAAAGGCGGCATTAAAATCAGATGGAATAAGGATCATGATTAACCGATGGAAGATGTGGAATGGACAATGTAAAATGGATAATGGAAGGAACCCTGTCCCCATTATCCATTTTACATCAAACATCTTACATTAAAAATCAAGTGGTCCTAACCTGTTCATATTCCTTAAAATCAGATATTGGCGGTGCCTGATGTATGGTGTGGCATTTTTAGGCGTCCATCTTCTTGGATTTGGAAAACAGGATGCGATTAAAGCGGCCTGTTTTTTAGTGAGTTTGGTGCACGATTTGCCATAATACTCTTGCGAAGCAGCTTCGGCGCCATAAATACCATCACCCATTTCAATTACGTTCAAATAAACCTCCAGAATTCTTTCCTTGCTCCAGAAGAGTTCGATCAATAAGGTAAAATAAGCCTCAAAACCCTTCCTGATCCATGACCTGCCGGGCCATAAAAAAACATTTTTGGCTGTTTGCTGCGAAATGGTACTCCCTCCTTTTACTTTCTTGCCCTTAGCATTGCTGGCGAAGGCTTTCTCGATCGCTTTCATATCAAAACCAATATGCTTTAAAAAAAGCTGATCTTCGGCTGATACCGCAGCCCGTTTCATATTGTCGGAGATATCATCAAATTTCACCCATTTTTTCTCCGTTTTAAAAGGCTTTCCATCTGATTTACGTTCAATATTACGCAATACCATTAAAAGTGTTATCGGCGGATTAATGAAACGTAATGCAATTACCCAAAATACAGAAACCAGCAAAAAATATAAAAATACCTTAGTTGCAATGTTTGTGATTTTTTTTAGAAGCGGATTTTTCGCTTTACTTTTCGTTCTGGTTGTCCGGGTTTTCGCCATAGGCCAAAGGTAATTAAAGGTATGGAAGATGTAAAATGTTACATGGAAAATGGATGATAGATATCACCAATAAACAAAACAATAATCAATTTTCAATAACCAATAGTGATCGCTCAGGAGTATGTCGTTAAATCTTAATGTCCTTAACTCCTTAATGGTCAAAAAGTGGAAAATGGAAAACGTAAAATGGATGATGGGAATCACCAATGATCAAAACAATCACCAATAATCAATTTTCAATAACCAATAGCGATTGCTCAGGAGTATGTCGTTAAATCTTAATGCCCTTAACTCCTTAATGGTCAGAAAGTGTAAAATTTAAAATGTAAAATGGATGATGGAAAATTATGATTTTTTGGCATTTAAAAGCCGAATGCAAATTAATACTCCTTCATTTTCCTATATTAGACCTATGATAAGACTGATTTTCGCCCTTATATTATCCTTCTGTTTTATTGCATGTAGAAATCCAAAACTAACAGAACGTACCAAAGTTACCCTCACTCCCTCCACAAATAAGCTACCCGATTCCAATAAAATAGATACCGCTTACAAACCGCTCACCATTAAAATAGGTCACGCCGATAGCATCAGGATAAAAAGGGTATATTTTGACCATAAGGATTACGATCGTTACCATGAAGCGATATTTCTGAATGATAAACAGATTTATTTAGATACTACACACTATTTTATCTACGAAAGTAAATACAACAGGGTGATCAAAAGCAAAGATAAAGTGCTGCTGTTTTTGGAAAACGATGGAAGGCCAAACTTCAATTTTATTACAGCTTACTCAATTTCTAAAGATAACAAGGTAACATTTATTGCAGATTGTGTATATAACGACAAAAATCAGGGCGGAGGACCAGCTCCATTTACAGATATTGATCATGACGGTTTTCTCGAATATGGCGGTTTCGACATTAATGAAGTACCTGAGCATCCCGATTCTATTTACTACAATCCATCCGAATTCTATGAAATCAGAAATGGTATAGTCAAATTCGACAGCTTGCTAGCAAAAAAGGCAGATATAAAGGAAAATGGAGTATACCTATCCAACTTTATGGACCAGAACGGCAATTGCTGTAAAGTTATTAAAAAGCCTAAGCGATAAATAATATTTATCATTGCCTAATTGAATAATTAATATAGATACCGGAAATCAAATTAACCAAATGAGAAAACTAAGCTACTTGCTTCTGGCCCTAACTTTATGGGGTTGCAGCAGCACGAAAAACATCAATAAATCAGAAAAGTGGATTACCCTTTTTAACGGAAAAGACATTAAAGATTGGAACGTAAAAATCCATCACCATGATTATAATGTGAATTTTGGCAATACTTTTAGGGTAGTTGATGGGACAATACAGGTACGTTATGATCAATATGGCGATTTTAACGATCAGTTTGGCCATCTTTATTATAAAACACCCTTTTCTTACTATCACCTCAAACTGAAATACCGCTTTGTTGGCGAACTGCAAAAGGGTGCTCCAAGTTATACCCTGCGTAATAGCGGTGTAATGTTCCATTCGCAGGACCCGAAAACAATGCCGAAAGAACAGGATTGGCCAATTTCAATCGAGATGCAGTTTTTGGGCGGCTTAAGCGATGGTCGTCCACGGCCTACCGGCAATATGTGTTCGCCAGGTACGGATATTTTCTATCAAGGCAAACTATATGATGGGCATTGCCTGGATTCTAAATCAAAAACATACGATGGCGACCAATGGGTTTCAGCAGAGCTGATTGTAATGGGCGATTCGCTGGTTACACATATCATCAATGGCGATACAGTTTTACAATATAGCAAACCACAGATAGGTGGCGGTGTAGCCAACCGTTACGACCCAAAGATTAAAATTGATGGCAAAGCACTTACCGAGGGCTTTATTGCCTTACAAAGTGAAGGTCAGCCGGTAGATTTTAAGGATATCCAGATCATGGAGCTGCCGCATAACAGCAGAAAAAAATCAAAATAAACATTTTTCGATATCATACGTTACAAGAACATGAAAGTTGCATTAATTACAGGAGGAAGTAAAGGAATCGGTTTCGGTATTGCCGAAGCCCTTTTAAAAGAAGGTTATAAAGTAGCCATTACAAGCAGGACGATCGAAAGTGCCAACCAGGCTGCAGCCCATTTGGTGGCACATGGTGATGTACTGGCCATTGAAGCCAATGTTGCTGATTTTAACTCACAACAGGCAGCAATTAACCTCATCGTCGAGAAATGGGGACAATTGGATGTGCTGATCGCCAATGCCGGTGTTGGCCATTTTGCACCGATTGATGAACTGGATATTGATTTATGGAAAGAAACCATCGATACCAATTTAACAGGTGTTTTTTACAGCATCAAAGCATCAGTTGATGAAATCAAAAAGAACAAAGGGCATATTTTCACCATATCAAGTTTGGCAGGAACAAACTTTTTCGCAGGTGGTTCGGCCTATAATGCAAGTAAATTCGGTTTAACCGGCTTTACGCAATCGGTTATGCTCGATTTAAGAAAATATGGCGTAAAGGTAAGTACCATTATGCCCGGATCGGTGGCAAGCCATTTTAACGATCATCAACCTGATAGCGAAAACGATGCCTGGAAAATCCAGCCGGAAGATATGGGCAAACTGATTGTTGATCTTTTAGCCATGCCTGCAAGAACTTTACCGAGCAAGGTAGAAATCAGACCAACTACGCCGAAAGGATAGTAGGGATGGATGATGTAAGATGGATAATGG
>NZ_DJDT01000227.1 GCF_002432345.1 Pedobacter sp. UBA5917 | reverse complement strand
AATTTATTTCAGGGTCTATCTGGTCGTGATGTTAGATGTCCATTTGATAACAAATAATATCTGCCTTTTTGTTTTTTTGAAAAGCAGGGTTCTGTGTACATCGGTTAAGGTAGTCCTGCTATCCGCTTTACTGCGTGCCGCTGCTATCAGGTTTATTTAACTTGGGCTTTTGGTGCTTGGGAGGGGGTAAGGCCCTCGCAAAACTTACGAAGTTTCCCTTAGGTTAAGCGCGGGGCCAACTTCGTAAGTTAGCCAAGGCCCCCGGCACTTCGTAAGTTTTCAGCGCACCTGCAACCTCAAATAGTAGCATGAAACGAATAGTTTAAACGGGATTGAAGCGGCATCCCCGATTTTTCATCGGGATACAGCGTAAAGCCCGGCTAACATTAAGAAATGCTAATGGCCTTGCTTTCCAAAAAAGAAAAAATACAATTTATAAAAACCTGTCGGATGGAAACATCCGACAGCACTACGGGTTTAAGAATAAATATCTTCAAAATAGCTCACCACAAGCGATTTCATCAGCATTTCTTGCTCTAGCATGGTATAAGGAGGGATTGCTTTAACCAGTTTCCAATGCGGCCAGCCGTCCTGGTCTAAGCCTTCCAGTTCGTAAAACCCCATTTCGCTTAATAAACGGCAGGTGGCAATATGCATCAGTTCCTCTTTTTGGCGTTTGCTATATTTCTTCGGGCCTTTGCCCAGTTCCTGCACACCGATAAGAAAAAGCATTACCTTTAAATCAGGAAAATCCGATTCAAATTCTGTTGAAATCCTTTCCTGTAAAACTTTCCATTTGGCATTAATCTCCGACGGCTTCATATCCTGCAAAGATAGCGTAAAAACGTGTAAGCCTTAAGTAAAACGTTTAGGCTTTTTAACATTAAAGCTTGAATGATTAGGGTATTTTTGGTTACATTTATAACCTATGGATACGAATACCAATAACACAATTAATGCAGGTTTATTAGCTTACGGCATGTCGGGAAAGGTTTTTCACGCACCTTTTTTAAATGCACACGATGGTTTTAACTTAAAGGCCATTGTAGAGCGTAGCAGTAAAAATGCAGTAAACGATTACCCTGATATTATCAGTTATAACAGTGTTGATGAACTTTTGAATGATGATGAAATAGAATTGGTGGTTATTAATACGCCCAATAACCTACATTACGAACATTCGAAGGCAGCATTAACCAAACACAAACATATTTTAGTCGAAAAGCCATTTACAGCCACTACTACACAGGCAAAAGAACTTTTCGAATTGGCTGACAGCGTTGACAAGCAGATTTTCTTTTATCAGAACCGCCGTTGGGACAGTGATTTTACCTCCGTAAAAAAAGTACTCGATAGTGGTAAACTCGGTAAACTGAACGAAATGCATCTGCGTTACGATCGTTACCGCAATGTTATCGGGCCAAAGGCATTTAAAGAGAACCCGGTTGAGGCCAGCGGACTGCTTTACGATTTAGGTCCACACCTTTTAGATCAGGTAATCAGTTTATTTGGTAAACCTTTACATTTTCATAAAATTTTGGGTAAAAACAGGGTAGGTACCTTAGTAGATGATTATTTCACTATCCAGTTGAGTTATCCTGATAGCGTAAACGTTTTTGTAACCTCAAGTATGCTGGTGGTAAATCCGCAGGCGGCTTTCGTACTGCATGGGGTTGATGGCAGTTTTATTAAACAAAGGGCCGATATCCAGGAAGAACAATTGCTGGCCGGAATGAAACTAACTGATGACGGTTACGGCATCGAAGCCGAAGGTAAAGACGGGCTGTTAACCACCATTGATGCTGAAGGAAATAAGACGGAAGAAATCATCAAATCGGAAATAGGAAGCTACCTGCCACTTTTCGAAGCTGTTTATCAATCCATCACAAACAATAAACCATATCCGGTTACCCGCGAAAATGTGCTGGCCCAGCTAGAAATCATCGAAAGCTAATCTCTATCTGTGCCATCTTTTAAATCGGTGTAATCACTTATTCGTGTAATCCCTTAATCCGTGTAATCATTTCCCATGAACTCGTTGCCATTTGCCTACCTTATCCCGATTTTTTTGATAGCCCTCTATCTTATTCTTAAGAAAAAGAAGGTGGCTATTGAGCCTTTAACAGATGTTGACAGGAAGATACTTGACGATTATGTAGACTATTACCATAATCTTGATTCGACAGACAAGCTTAGGTTTGAACAAAAAGTGGCCGAATTTTTCAGTACGGTTAAAATAGAGGCCGTAGGTTTAGAAATGACCACTTTGGATGAATTATTAATTGCCTCCAGCGCAGTAATTCCGATTTTTGGTTTCGACGATTGGCAATACAAAAACTTAACCAGCGTTTTATTATATCCTGATACATTTAACAAAGATTTTCAGTTTGAAGGTGGAGAAAGAAACATTATGGGTATGGTGGGAACAGGTTATATGAACGGACAGATGATTTTATCGCGTTCGGCGCTGCGCCATGGATTTTCTAAAAGTGCCGGTAAAGAAAATACGGCCATACACGAATTTGTCCACCTGCTCGATAAATCGGATGGAGCAACTGACGGCATTCCGGAGAATTTAATGGCACACGAATATACTTTGCCATGGGTAAAAATGATGCACGAGGAAATTGCAAAGATTGAAGATAACAAATCGGATATTAACCCATATGCAACTACAAACGAAGCCGAGTTTTTTGCCGTGGTATCCGAATATTTTTTCGAAAAACCAGAATTGCTGAAAGATAAACATCCCGAATTGTATTTTCAGTTAAGCCGCATTTTTGCGCAACAACCTGCAGGTTAATTACCAGATGAAACTATTTACAACTATTATCTGTGGTTTGATTTCGATCAGTGCATTAGCACAGAAAACTTATGTATTGAGGCAGAATTACCCAACCGGCTATAAGTACGATTTCTCTATCAATTCCGATCAGATCATCAACCAGAAAATTGATGGCCAGGATGTACATTTAACTCAGAATATAGGAACGGATTACACTTTTGATATCACCGAAGGCCATAATGGCGAAAAGGATGTTAAAGTAACCTATAAAAAGATTTTCATGAAATCTGTTGCCATGGGTACAACCATGACCTATAATTCGGACGAGCAGGACAGTACAAAGAAAAACCCGTTCAGCGGATTAAAAGGTGCTACCTTTTTTATGACGGTAACACCAAACGGCGGGATTAAAACGGTTGCCGGAATCGACAAAATGCTCGATAATATGGCGGCAAAAATGAGCAATGATACCAGTGAGGTAAGGCAGATTAAAAATGCCCTGAGCAAACAGTTTAGCGCTGAAATAGTAAAAGAAACGATGGAATCGTCGTTTAAAATTTATCCTGATAAGGCCGTTAAAATCGGTGATAGCTGGACAGTTGATACAAAATTACAAATGAGCATGCCTATTGAAACCATTACCGAATATACTTTAAAGGAGGTAAAAGACGGTGTTGCCATACTCAGTGTAAAAGGTGCTTTGGTATCAAAAGGAAATTTCGAAACCATGGGCAACAAAATGGAATCCGATTTAAAGGGAACCAACTCAGGAGAAACCTCGGTGGATATTAAAACAGGTATTGTATTAAACAGTCACCTGCGGATAGAGCTGTATGGCAAAATGAAATCGATGGGAAAAGATATCGATTTCGAAATGCAGGGCATCAACAAAATTGTAAGTAAAGAAATAAATTAATAATACTTAGACCTTATAGGTTTTGCAAACCTATAAGGTCTGGTAATAAACTACAAACTCCCAGTTAACGCCACCAAAAACTCCGTCGGGATTTCGATATGCGGAATATGTCCGCAGGCATCAAATTCGATAATTTTTGCTCCGATAATTTTCGCTGCGGTTTGCTTCCCTAAAAACTTGTATTGACCATGTAAAGCTTGCTGATCGGGCGTAAGCAATCCCTTACCTACAATGGTTTTATCTTCTTTACCGATAAATAAAACAGTAGGGACTTTTAAATTCTGAAATTCGTACACCACAGGCTGTTCATATATCATGGTATAGGTTAGTGCCGCAACTTTTGCCCAGCGTGGATAATCGGCACTATTGGTTACCCCTCCGGCAATACTTACCAGATATTCGTATTCTGGTTTCCAATAGGTAAAATAAGAGCCCTGATAATATTTACGAACACTTTCTGCAGTGGTTTTAAGTTCAGTTTGGTATTGCTGTACGGTAGTGATGTATGGAATAAAAGTTTTATAATCCTCCAGTCCAATCGGGTTTTCGAGCAGTAGTTTTTCAGTTGTTTCCGGATACATTAAAGCAAAACGGGTAGCGAGCATGCCACCCATGCTATGGCCTAAAACCACCGTTTTTTGAACGCCGAGCGTATCCAGCAGTTTTTTGTTCCAGGCTGCCATTTGATGAAAGCTGTAGTGGATAAATGCTTTTGACGATTTGCCAAAACCGATCTGATCGGGTACAATAACACGGTAACCGATGCTGGTTAAGGCTTTGATTACATTGCCCCAGTAATAACCACCGAAATTTTTCCCGTGGAAAAGAATGGCTGTTTTGCCGTTGGCTGTTATGGTTGGCGCAACATCCATATAGGCCATTTTTATATCCTGACCTTCGGTATGAATAGGAAAATATTTAACAGGATAAGGGTATTTAACGTTATCTAACGTGATAGAAAGGGTGTCTATTTTTTGTGCTTGTACATGGCTAAGAACAAATAAGCTAAAGGCAAATAAAAGGAAGTATCTTTTCATTGATGGGTATGATGTAAACTAAAAAAACCAATTGGCCCAAGTTAAACTTTTGCCAATTGGTTAGCTTAAAAATCATGCCCTTTTTACATAAGTCAAATAAAGATGCTTGTAAAAAGATTTTAGCATAATTAAATTATTTCTTGAAAAGCTGCTTAAGCAGTGGTGTTGGGATCTGTAAAGTAGTAGCATCCGAAAAATCAGCTGTAAAGTTTTTTAGATTAACATTTTGCATTTTTACGCTCGATGTATCCGTTGTTTTAATGCTCAGGTTATCAAAAGGGAAAGGTTTCTGTTCGTTCTCGTCCATGTTCCCGATTTCAATTTCTGATTTATCTGCGATAATATATAGGTCTTTAAAGCCGTTGGTAAAACCACTAAATTTGGTTTTATTCAGGTTAAGATACAGTTTTCCTATCCTGGTTGGGTTGATAACGCTTGTGATTTTTCCTGTTGCATCGTTATTGGTAATGTCGCCGGTTAAAAATAGGTCTTCAGTATTATCCACGTTTAATGTTATGGAATCTGAATGGGCACTAAATTCTAAAATGTTCGAATTTGCAACCGAAACCTCGTTAATAGCCGGGCAGTAAATAACAATAACAATTTTTTCAATGCCATTGTCTTCCGTAAAATTTTTAATCGAAAGCTGGAGTACGCCATTCGCATCTACCTCATACTTTAAATCATTTTTAAATTTGTCCTGAATTTTAATGCCGTATTTGCTATCCTGTTTTACATAAAGCTGTACATTAAAATGTTTGGCATCTTTAAACCGGATGGCTTTAAATGGTGTTTGTAAAGGAATAGTTAACCTGTCTTTCGATTTCTGTTCAAAGGTTTCATTATTGATGGTTTGCGTCCCGAAATAGGTGTCATCAGGTCCTTTTTCTTTATAATTTACCTTTGCATTTATGGCCACAACTATAATCGGTATAGCGATTAATAGTACCGCGAGGCTGATTAATAATTTATTACTTGTTTTCATATTCTTAAGCGTTAAAATTTTCTTTTACAAATGTTTCGTATCTGCTTTCCAGTTCACCAAAGCCAATATTCAATAAATAAATATTCCTGAATACCACCGGAAGCTCATCTTCCATAAATAATACTTTTCTATAGCTTTTTACGTGGTCTATCGCATCATCAGTGATGAAAAAACCAATGCCCCTCTTATTATTGATGATATTTTTATTCTGTAGCAGTTCGTAAGTGCGCATTACCGTGTTGGGGTTTACCTCAAGTTCAACGGCCAATTCCCTAACTGAGGGTACTTTTTCTTCGGCTTTCCATTTTCCGAGCAGAATATGTTCACAAACATATTCCGCAATCTGAAGGTATATTGCCTTATTATCTCTAAATTCCATGTCAATACCGTTTAAATTTAAACTTCTTTTTCTTTAAGGCGGATGTAGGTAATCGCCCAGGTGATGATGGTGATAATGCTTGTTACCAGTAAAAGCGCCAGCAGGATCCAATCTTTATCGTCTTTCCTATAGCTGTGATGATAGGGAACCTTACCTTCCATTATCCACATCGAAAACTTAACCACCAGATAAGATGCCAGTCCGATAAAAACCATTAACGATAATGCTGTTTTAATGTAATGGAAACGGTTAAAATAAATCGAGCCTAAAAGGAATAAACTGGTAATAAGAAAGGGGAATGCAAAAAAGTAGCTACAATATTTTCTGTAGCCCTCATCGTTAAATACCTCTTGGGTAATAGACTCTACTGTCTTAAGTCCGGCACGGTTAAAAGCACTAAGATGGCCGTTCAGGTATTTTACAAAGGCGAGGTCTGTTAGATAGAAGATCAATAAATAGCTAAACAGGCTTATAATAGTAGTATAAACAACGCCTGCCATAAATTTTTCGAATATCGAAGCAGGTGTCATCAGCTCCAGAATAGCTCTCGATTTCTGTCCAAGGATATTGAAATAACTACTGGCTACAATGCTGATAAAAACAAAACCCAAAATAAGGAAAAGCGGGTATCGGAAACGCATATCGAGGTTGCCGTCGTAGTCTAAATAATTATCTTTTAATGGTGAAGGGATATTGTAACCATAAAAGCCCACCACTATTCCTAACAGCACCACAAGGCTGATCAGGTAAATTTTTCCAAAATCTAACCATTGTCTTTTAAGCAATAAGCCAAACCGGTTAATATTAAATGTATTGTTCATCGCTTAACTGAATAAAGGTTTAAATTTGATTTTTTCTGCAAGTATGGCATTAAAAAGAAGTTCCATATCTAGTTTGCTTTCCTCCTGGTGATAGTTTGGCATTACCGCGTTATAGCCCGAAAGCGAAGGTTCAGCATAAATAATGCTGTCGTCGATTTCCTTTACTTTTTTGAAGGTTAATTTTGAAGTGATTTCCTCTACTGTGGCTTTAAGGGCAATATCGTTTTCATCAAGCATAATCACCGTGTCGATCAGGTTATCCAGATCACGAACCTGGTGGGTAGAAATGATAATGCAGCGCTCATCCGTCATAGCAGAAGCCATAATTTTCCTGAACTGTGCTTTAGATGGAATATCCAATCCATTTGTCGGCTCATCCATAATTACCAGTTTAGCCTGTGTGGCCAACCCGAATGCAATAATTACTTTTTTCTTCTGCCCGTAACTCATATTGATGAGTTTCTGACCAACCGGAATATCAAATTCTTTGATCAGATCGGTAAAATAATTGTGGTCGAAGTTTTTATAAAACGGCGCATTTGCTTTGATATAAGCGTCGATTTTAACCGCTGGCAGATAAAATTCCTCGGGTATAAAGCAGATCTGCTCCAAAAGTGCTGGCTGTCTTTTCGCGGGGTCGTAACCCATTACATCCAGTGTACCGCTTTGTGCATATACCAAACCGGCAAGATTTTTTAATAAGGTTGATTTTCCGGCACCGTTCTTTCCGAGCAGGCCATAAATATGGCCATTGCTTAAGCGCATGCTCATATTTTTGAATAATGGCCTGTGTTTACTGTAGCCAAAATTAAGATTGTTAATGTTGATCATATCTACTGTATTAGTTAAATAATACACTAAAGTATATGGTTGTTTTGTTATCTCCAAATTTTTGAAGAAAAAGTTTTGCGGAGAGCGTTTATTGGTTGGCGTTTCATGCGGTACGCCCAACCCTAAACACCAAACGATTGGCGGCACCCGCCCTGTGCTCTCCGCTCCGTGCCCTCTGCTATCCGCCACAGGAAGGTAAAATCTCCGTTTAATAATTGTTGCATTAAAACTTCCTTAATATGGAGATTGTATGTTTGTAGTACATCGATAATATATGGATACAAAATGGGCTTATTTACTTAGCCGCTTAGCAGTAGGCTTAAGTTTTTTCGGACACGGTTTAGTGCGTTTACCAAAACTTGCAGGTTTTAGCAACTGGATGGCATCACAATTTTCGAAATCTTTTTTGCCCGATGCGCTAATAATACCTTTTAGTTATATGCTACCCTTTGCCGAATTTTTAGCGGGTTTAATGATTATTTTAGGGCTGTTTACCAGGCAGGGATTATTGTTTGCCGGATTGATTTCGTTGGCATTGATTTTTGGAACCACCATCATCGAAAACTGGGATGCACTGCCTTCTCAACTCATCCATGTGGCATTTTTATCGGTACTACTTGCTTACTTACCGCATAACCGTTATGCGGTTGATAAACTCATTAAAAAATAATTTATGGAATACAGAAAAATTGGTAATTCAGATTTAGAACTTTCGGTAATCACTTTTGGTGCTTGGGCAGCAGGCGGCTGGATGTGGGGAAGTACAGATAGAAACGATGCGATAAACGCGATTAAAGCAGGTTACGATTTAGGGGTTACTTCAATTGATACAGCACCAATTTACGGGCAGGGCGATAGTGAAGAAATTGTGGGTGATGCAATAAAAGGCATTTCACGCGATAAATTGCAGCTGGTAACCAAATTTGGAATGCGTTGGGACCTGGCCAAAGGCGACTTCGGCTTTAAAAGTAAAAACAATGACGGTGCAGCGATCGATATTTATAAATATGCAGGTAAAGAAAGCGTGATTTACGAATGCGAACAATCATTAAAACGTTTGGGCACTGATTATATCGATTTATATCAGATCCATTGGCCGGATGTAACTACACCCATCAGCGAAACTTTTGAAGCTGTAGGCAGGTTAATTGAACAGGGAAAAGTGCGTTATGCCGGCGTGTGCAATTACGATGTAGCACAATTAAAAGAAGCAGACCAAACTTTGGAAATTGTTTCTAACCAGATTCCTTTTAGCATGGTTAACCGTGGGGTAGAAGAGGAGATTGTTCCTTATTGTATCGAAAAAAATAAATCTGTTTTGGCTTATAGTCCGATGGAGCGCGGTCTGTTAACCGGGAAACTGAAACCTGGCCATCAATTTGAAGAGGGCGATCACCGCCAGGGAAATAAATTTTTCACGCCTGAAAGTATCGAAAAAACAAATGCATTTTTGGCAAAAATAGAACCATTGGCCAATGAGAAAAATGCTACTTTATCCCAGTTGGTTTTGCGTTGGACCGTTGAACGCCCTGGGATTACCATTGCTTTGGCCGGTGCAAGAAATGAAAAGCAGGCTGTTCAAAACGCCGAAGCCATTAATGTAAAATTAAGTGCCGATGAAATTCAGTTTATTAATACCGAATTAAAGAACGCAGGTTTTTAATATTCAACCGCAAAGAAAAGAAGGAATGCGCAAAGATTTATGTCTTAAATTCTTTGCGAAAAAGCTTTGCGCCCTTTGCGGTTAAACAAAATAGATATGTCGAAATTATTTTCTCCTTTTACGATAAAGGATGTAACACTAAAAAATAGGATAGTTATTTCTCCCATGTGCCAGTATTCGGCCGTTGATGGTTTTGCCACCGATTGGCATTTGGTACATTTAGGAAGCCGTGCCGTTGGCGGTGCAGGTTTGATTATCCAGGAAGCTTCTGCCGTTACCGCTGAAGGAAGAATTACTTATGCCGATCTGGGCATCTGGAAAGATGAACATGTGGAAAAATTGAAACAGATTGTTTCTTTTATCCATGAAAATGGTGCAATTGCTGGAATACAGTTGGCGCACGCAGGCCGAAAAGCCAGTTGCGAAGTGCCCTGGAACGGTGGTGAGCAGATTGCCGATGGCGAAAACAGCTGGAAACCCGTTGCACCTTCGCCGGTTCCTTTTAAGCCGGGGCAGGTTGAACCGCACGAATTAACCATTTCGGAAATACAGGATATTGTTTTTGCTTTTAGGGCAGCAGCAAAACGCGCTGTGGATGCAGGCTATAAAGTGGTAGAGATACACGCAGCCCATGGCTATCTGTTGCACGAATTTTTTAGTCCGCTGAGCAATAAACGCAATGATGTTTACGGAGGAAGTTTCGAAAACCGGATCCGTTTTGTGATTGATGTGGTTGAAGCTGTGCAATCGGTTTGGCCAGAAAACCTGCCCTTATTTGTGCGCATTTCGGCTACAGACTGGACAGAAGGTGGCTGGAATGAAAATGACTCCCTACAACTGGCTGCGGTATTAAAAGATCGAGGTGTGGATTTGATTGATACCTCATCGGGCGGTAATGTGTCTGATGCTTTTATCCCTGCAGGACCAAATTACCAGGTACCTTTTGCGGATAAAATCAGGAACGAAATTGGCATTTACACAGGTGCAGTAGGTGTAATTGTAGACGCACATCAGGCCGAAGAAATTTTGGAACAGGAAAAAGCTGATCTGATCTTCATTGCCCGCGAATCGCTGCGTGATGCCTATTTTCCTACGCATGCTGCACAGGTATTGGGACATGATACAGAATGGCCCAATCAATATGTTAGGGCCAAAAGGGAGACTTTTAAGAAGTAATTTGGTAATCAAGTCGTCACCCTGAATTCATTTCAGGGTCTTTCATGCAAGATAGATCTCTCCATTTCGCTGCGCTTCAGTCGAGATGACGATTCATAATTAATCAAAAAAGCGGAGCGATCTCATCGATCTGCTCCGCCTTTTCATGTTATGATATTAATGATCTTACTTCGCTACTGTAAAAGGAATATACAATCCAAAAGTGATGTTTCTGCCAGGGTTGTAAACACCTAAATTAAGATTCTCCTGATCAAATCGACCTGGTTTAAACCTGCTTAATGCATCATAATATTTCTGATTTAATAAGTTATTCGCCGATACAGAAAGCTTAACAGGTTGTTTGCCCAAATTGAATGTAGCACCAATGCCTGCATTTAATAAAGTATAACCACTGGTTGGCGTTTCGAAAACATCATCAACACGGGTTTGTTTAAATGCCGAGTTAATACCAACAGAAAGGTAAGCATCGTTTGTGCCTTTAAGCTTAGGCTCGAAACGTAATTCGTTTCTTAAAGTTCCTGCTGGGATAAATGAAAGAGGTCTGTTTAGCGTATTGTTCTGTGCGTGTACATATCCAAAAGTATTTTCGAAATGGATAAAAGGAACCGGGTGGATAGTTAAACTGGCTTCGGCACCATAAAGGTTCGCATTTACCTGTCCGTAACGGTAAACATCGAAAAGTGTTCCATCAACCTCTCTTTGTTCACCATTGGTTGATGCGTAAATGTAATTGTGGATATAGTTGTTATACACGCTCGCACTGGCACTTACAATTTTTCCTTCGTATTCTAAAGCCGCATCTACCTGATAACTGCGCTCAGGATTTAAGGCTGAATTACCAACTTCGTATCTAAATGTGCCTTCGTGTACACCATTCGAGCCTAGCTCTGCTGGGTTTGGTGCGCGGAAAGCTGAACCTGCGTTAGCTTTAAAGTTCAGCTCATCATTAAATTGATGCGTAAAGCCCAATGCTCCACTTACATTAGAAAATTTGTTTTTAAAAGGCGCAAATTTTTCTTCACCATCATCAAATAGTTGTTTTCCGTTGTTTTTCCTGAAATCGTAACGGGCACCAATGCTAAAAGTGCTGTTTTCCCAGTTTTTCTTTGCATAAGCAAAAGCGCCTAAGCCAAAGGTATCGTATGCGGGGATTAAAAACTCTGTTCCTTTATTCTGGCTATGGCCGTCATCTACGCTTAAACCAAAAACAGGCTGCCATCCATTCGTTTCATGGATATAATATTTCAGATCCGCATTGTATGTTTTAAGGTCGAAAAACAAGGCTGGAGTTGGTTCGTCTAACTCGCGGCGTTGATTTTGCTGATAACCCAAATCAACCTTTAAATTACCATTACCGATAATGAAATTGTTGTTTAACGCAATTTTAAAGTGTCTGATGTCCTGACGTGGAAATTCCAGAGTGCGGTTTTTGTAATCGTCGTTGGTAAATGCGCTGCCATCATCTTTTACAAAATTTCCGTTTGCATCTAAATTTGGTTCATAAAAACCAATGTTGTTATGAAAGTTAGAAACGTTTAGGTGTGTATAACCCCAGCTTTTGTTTAAGCCTACCATACCACTTAAATCGGTTTCGTTAAAGCCCGAGTTAGGGAAATAACCGGTTGGAGTTTTAAAAGAATAAGCATTTTTATAGGTGCCACGGGCCCTCCAAACAAATCCGTTTTCGTTTCCGGTTAACATTAATGAGTTAGCGGTAAGTCCGTTGTTGGTTGAGTAATTGCTGATAAATTCACCTTTAACCTGTCCCTCGGGTGCGGTGCTTGGCTCTAACAGGTTAATCACACCACCAAGAGCGTCGGATCCGTACATTAATGATGCTGCGCCACGTAAAACCTCAATGCGGTCTGATTTAAACTGATCGATTTCGATACCGTGTTCGTCACCCCATTGTTGTCCCTGTTGTTTTATACCATCATCTAGCGTTACAATTCTGTTATAACCCAAACCCCTGATTACGGGTTTAGATATCGATGGCCCGGTAGTAATCTGCGACACACCCGGAATTTTGGTCAGTGCATCTATTAAATTGGTAGAAGGCTGCAAAAGCTGATCCTTGCCCACCACTGCCGATGAGGCACTGTTTCTTTTGCTGGTACTGCTGATCAGGCTTCCGGTAATTACAATTTCCTTCGTTTCTATCGCAGTAGGCTGCAGTGCAAACTCCAATCCGGCAACATCGGCCAGATTTACCACCTTGGTGGAGGTTTTATAACCTACATAATGTACTTCTACCAAATAACTTCCTTTTGAGGGTAGGTTGTTTAATGTAAACTCTCCATCATTATTGGTCATGGCCGAAACCTTTAAATCTGGGATAAAAATCGTTGCACCCGGCAACGTTTGTTTAGTGCTGCCATCAATAACCTTACCTTTTATATTTTTTAAAGCGGCAGCGAAAACGGTACTGCTTAATAACGTATATAGAATTACCAAGCCAATAAGCTGTAATTTTTTCATGTGTTGTGTAATAAATAAAAATGAACGGAAAGCTAAAACAATGGCCCAGATTAAAGCCTGCTTTAGTTTCCCATATAAATAAAAATCGGATTTGGCGCTTTGCGCCTAAAAGAAAAAATTATGCCAAAGGGGGACCGCGTAAGCAGGTGCGCTTTATTTCGGTAAAAGCATTCTTTAACGTAGGTTCGGTACGGTTAAAAATTTTAGCGGATAAAAAGATCCTGTAAATGTGATGCGTTTGCACATAGTTTTTTTCAAAACTCGCATTACAGATCAAACAGGTATCGCCGTGGGCCTGTACATGGCTTACATGTTTGCAGTGGGCCTCTTTCGGCACTACAGGAACGGAATTGTGGTGGTGGAGCACGCTCCATGGTGTTAAGGCAATAGCGAACACCATCAGCATAAATGCCGATAAATATTTATTAATGTTCTGTCTATGCTTTTTCAACAGGCCAAAAGTAGTAATTCCTAAGCAATTATATATATTTGAAAAGTAACATTGCTTTTATATGGTTATGACCGGAGATTTTATCGATGGTTTAACTTCCGGACAAATCATCAATGAAGTTTATCAGAAAAAATATATTTAATGCCTTATTCGTTATCATTCTCCTGGTAATTGTTTTTGTGCCCGATGCAAAAGCTTTTTTTCTCAAAGGCCTAATGGAGATTGGTTTTTATGCTCCAAAAGTTGAAACGCCAAAAGAAAACATTGCAGGTTTGGATGGAATCAGGTTTAAAGATGTAAAAGGCAGTCTGGTTGATCTGGGCGATTTAAAAGGCAAAGTTATTTTTCTGAACTTTTGGGCAACCTGGTGCCCGCCCTGCATAGCCGAAATGCCTTCTATCAATAAATTATATACACAGTTTAAAGATGATCAGGATATTGTATTCATTTTCGCCGATGCTGATGGTGATTTTGCAAAATCGACTAAATTTATGGCTGACCGTAAATATGCGATGCCTGTTTATAAAGTGGAAAGCGATATCCCTGAAAAGCTATTTGCCGGTGCTTTGCCCACAACCGTTATTTTCGACAAACAGGGCCGTTTATCTTTCAGGCACGAAGGCGTAGCCAATTATGCCGACCAAAAGATTATTGATTTCCTTAAAAAATTAAAAGGCAATAAATCGCTGTAAACTACTCAAAATCATTTTTAATAGCTTAATAATCAGATTCTGATGCAGAAATGATATTTGTATTTGCAATATGTGTAGTTAACTACATATATTTGTCGGATAATAATTAGCGATGCAAAACAACTTTAAAATTGAAAGGTTAGATAATCAATTCTGTGACGCGGTTATCGGGTTGATCCTGCCCATCCAACAGATAGAATTTAATGTAGATATCGACCTGGCTGCACAGCCTGATCTGTTGGATATCGAAAAGCACTACGATGCTACCGGTGGTGCATTTTGGGGCGCCAAACTGAACGGCGAGCTTATTGGCACCATTGCTTTGATTGCGCAGCCCGAACATCATGCGGGAGCAATCAGAAAGATGTTTGTAAAAAAAGAATTCCGCGGGAAAGAATTGGGTGTAGCCCAGGTTTTACTGGAAACACTTTTGAACTATTGCAGGGATAATAACCTGAATGAGGTATATTTGGGTACCAAGGATATATTGCAGGCAGCCTGCCGTTTTTACGAGCGAAATGGTTTTAAGCAGGTAGTAATGGAAAATCTGCCGGTTTATTTTCCGCGTATGGCTGTAGATAATGTATTTTACGGTCTGGGTTTAAAATCTGATTAATGGAACAAAATGTAATTGATGCTTCTGGTTTATTGGCCATTTCTACGCGTTTGCAAAGGCTGAGCGACCAGATCCGTAAAGATGGTTTGTTGATTTATAAAGCATTTGGGATCGATTTTCAGCCTAAATGGTTCCCTGTACTGTATACTTTATATAAAAAATCGACCATGAGCGTGGTTTCTCTTTCCGATGAAATCGGTTATGCCCATCCCTCAACCATCAGTTTGTTAAAAGAACTGGAGAAAGAGAAGCTCATCCGGTCTAAAAAAGACAAGATAGATACGCGCAAGCGTTTGGTAGAGCTTACCGAAAAAGGTAAAACACTTTTATCAACCATGGAGCCGGTTTGGGAAGTGATTATCAAAGCCACTGCAGAAATTACAAATACCGAAAATAACCTGATGAAAGCCATAAATGAGGTGGAGGCTACGCTACAGGAGAAAAGCTTTTTGCAAAGGGCTAAGGTTTATATGAAAAATGAATGATTGAATGAATGATGGGGTGAATGAATGATTGAGTGATTGAATTGATTTTGAATGATTGAATGGGTGGGAGGGGTGAATTAATTTTGAACGTGGTTAATCAATCATTTTACTATTTTTGCCCTTATGATTTCATTTTTCGAGGCTTCGCTTAAGCAACTTTCTATCCACCACACCGGTAATAAACTGGTTGAAGAGTACTACAAACTATCTGATGCCCCTTTAAAAATCGAGGATGAGCTGTTAGGAAATCTGTTGATGCAGTATTTCTTAAAGCCTTTCGAAAAGGTAAATGAAGTATACCGTTTTTTCCATCCGAATGATAACCTCCAACTGAACGAAGTATTCCACTTTGCCCACGAAATCTTTGAAAATAACACACTTTTTCATGAAGATTCGCAGCAACTGGCCAAATATTTATATGATGTGGCCAATCACCCTAAAATTAAATCGGGAGAGTTATACGTTGCGTATTTCGAAAAAGTGCAGATAGAAGGTGAGCAATTGGATGTGCTTGGGATTTTTAAATCTGAAACAAAGGATACCTATTTAAAGGTTTATCCCGAACTGGATGGCTTTAACATGAGCTACGAACAGGAGGCTATCAGCATTAACAAACTAGATAAAGGCTGTTTAATTTTTAATGTTGAGAAGGAAGAAGGTTATAAAGTAGTGGTGCTTGATCAGTCGAAAAGCAGCAACGATTCTGCTGTTTACTGGAAAGATGAATTTTTAAAACTGAAGATCAGGAACGATAGCTATAATCAAACCAATAATGTTTTAGGGGTTTATAAAAACTTCGTCACGCAGAAACTGGATGATGATTATGAAATCAGCAAAGCTGATAAAATTGATCTCTTAAACCGCTCAATGAAATATTTCAAAGAAAAAGAAACCTTTGATATTGAAGAATTTGGTAACGAGGTAATCGGTAATGCCGAAGGGATCGAGTCGTTTAAAAACTATAAGAAAAATTACGAAGAGGAGTTCGAAAGTCCGATTGCGGATCACTTCGAGATTGCCGAATCTGCTGTTAAAAAACAGGCCCGTGCTTATAAAAGCGTGCTAAAACTGGATAAAAACTTCCACATTTACATCCACGGTAATAAAGATATGATTGAGAAAGGTTACGATGATGATAAATCGATGAACTTTTACAAGGTGTATTTTAGGGAAGAGGAATAGATTAGTTCTGAGTCGATAGTCCTAAGTCGTGAGCCTCTGAGCGATCCTTGACTTTAGACTAAAGACTGTGGACTTTAGACTAAATCCGCTGTTGTGCCTTCAATGCCAGATACTGGTTAATCACATTGATGGTTAATTTTTGTGGGGGCGTGAGGATGGCCAGAATACCATGTTTGTTCAACTCCTTAACCATGAGTTTTTTCTCATAGATAAATTTCTCGGCAATGGTTTTATGGTAAATGCCTTCAACATCTTTGGCCGGATCGGTGCTTAAACCTTTCAGTTCAGTGTTTTCGAAAAATACAACTACCAACAAATGGTATTTAGCGATTCTTTTTAAATAGGGTAACTGGCGCTGCAGTGCCGATAAACTTTCGAAATTAGTGAAGAAAACCAGAAGTCCGCGTTGTTTTACCACGGTACGTACGGTTGAATATAACACCTCGAGATTACTCTCCAAATACCTGGTTTTTTCTTTGTAGAGCACATTCATAATGCTGCCCAGCTGCGAAGCTTTACGATCGGCCGGTACTATTGCTCCGATATTTTCGGAAAGGGTAATTAAGCCAGCTTTATCTTCTTTGAGCATGGCCACTTTCGAAAGTGCTACACTTGCATTGATGGCATAATCGAGCAGACTTAAACCTTCAAAAGGCATACGCATTACACGCGATTTATCGATAATGCAATAAATGTTCTGCGATTTTTCATCCGTATAGGTATTTACCATCAGACCGCCTTTTCTGGCAGTGGCTTTCCAGTTAATGGTACGGATATCATCACCGCCTACATAGTTTTTAATCTGGTCGAATTCACTGCTTTGTCCAACTTTTCTGATTTTTTTGATGCCAAATTCGGTTAAATAACGCGAAACAGCCATTAATTCGTACTGACCAAGATTAATAAAGGAAGGATAAACGGGTAAAATTTTTGAACCATCGAAATTGTAACGTCTGTTGATGAGGCCCAGCGGAGAACCGATATAAGTCCTGATAAATCCAAAATCGTATTCGCCACGTTTGGTTGGCCGTAAATTATAGTGGATAGATTTTATCTCTGTCGGTTTTAAGTGTAATTTAAAATCTTTATCCCTCACCTGGAACTGAAAAGGTATTTCGTCGATTACCCTAGCGTTTATACCAAAACCATAACGGTTTGTGATTTCAACCTGTATCGGATTTTCATCGCCATTGCTCAATCGTTTAGCCGTAAAGCGCCTGGCCTCGATGCCTTTGTTATTCCGGTAAAGGATGAAAATATCGATACACAATAAAAGCAATAGCGTTCCAACTGCAATTTCAGGAATATCGCCCAGCCAGGCAAAAAAGAACTTCAACAAAAAAAGTACAACGCAAAAGCCCAGGGCCGCAAATAAGCGGTTGGTTAGGAACAGATTGCTATAATATTGCTGAAAGAATTTTTTCACTATTAGTTTATTGTTTAATTGCTGGGATTGTTTTATTGTTGGTTAATCGGTTAATTGTTTACCCTTCGACTGTGTAGCGATTGTTAAATTGTTTGATTGCTTTATTGTTGTAAAGGGTTAATCGTATAAATTGGTTAATAGGTTAACTGTGAATTGCAAACTGATAACTGTATTCTGTAATTGCCACATTGTTGAATTGCTACATTGTT
>NZ_DJDT01000096.1 GCF_002432345.1 Pedobacter sp. UBA5917 | reverse complement strand
AAACCGACCGATAGACTAGTTGTCCAATTGCCCCATAATATTAGGATAATCGGTAAGTACACCATCCACACCCAAATCCATAAAATATTTAAGCTCTTTAACTGTATTTACTGTCCAGGGGATAATTTTAATGCCCATAGCATGACAGCGATCTACTAAACCTTTACCAACCAATACCGAATAAGGGCTGTAAATAGTAGGTTTAAAACCAAGCTTTTCAATATAATCTTCAAAAGGTTCTTTCTCATCAATTAACAACGAGATTTGTATTTTAGGGTATTTTTCGTGCAGGTACTGTAGTGTACGCATATCAAACGATTCGATGATCACCCTTTTTGTTAATTTTTTCGCATTAATGATTTCCATAATCAGGTCTACAAATTCTGCAGGCTCAGGATGGAATTCGTTATCTCCGTTTTTAATTGTTTTTGTTTCAATACTGTATACGGGCTTCGCTAGTTTATGTTCTTTAACATAGGCCTCAACCGCATCAATTGTTTCAGTAAGTAATGGTTTATAAGCTTTAAACTTCATCTGTCCGGGGAAACGGCTATGCACCTTACTGCCCACGTCAAACTTTTTAACCTCCGCATAATCCATTTTATAAATATTGAAGTTCTTTTGGTCTTTCAGACTAATGGGTTTTCCATTGGGCTGTAGCGATATTTCATTGTTAAAATAGGGTTCCTGCGAAAGCACCACCTGTTTATCTTTAGAAATAACGGCATCCATCTCGAGTGTGGTAACACCTAAATCAAGTGCTTTTAACATCCCCTCGATGGTGTTCTCGGGCATAATGCCACGTGCGCCGGCTTTACCCTGGATATCGAATTTCTTTTTCTGTGCCGAAACATTTAAAAAAAGTAAAATGAGCGTAGAAAGTAGAAGTAATTTTTTGTGCATAGATTTTAAACGTAAAATGGACAATTTTATTAGAAAGGTTTTCTTTTTGAAGCGCAAAAACTGTGCTGTTCTTAGCGTTTGTTCCCGCTTTCCGCTATATCCCCGATGAAAAATCGGGGGATGCCGCTTCAATCGGGGCTAAACCGGAAAGGAACTTCAGGTAAAGGCAAAATGCCGACATAAAAAAAGGGCCTCTTTTTATCGATAGCCCTCTTTAATTCACATTGTTATTTTATCTTTCTGCAGGAACAAAAGCCTGTACAATTAAGTTCCAGCTTGCGTCTGCTGCTTTTTCGTAAACAAAAACATAGTTAAAGCTCTCGCGTAAATCAGCTTTATAATCAATGGTAGCTACACCATATGTATAAGCTAAATCGCTCCCTATCGCCTTATCTACTCCTGTGGTTTTTAAGTTGATCTTACTGATCATTCCGTTATAAAAAGCAATAATTTTTCCTTTTCCTTCAATGGCTTCATTACCCGGGAAGAGTAAACGTGCATCGTTGGTTAAAAAACCGCCAAATGCTGCAATCCCATGGGTTTTAAGTAAGGTATTTAATGTTTTTTCGGTAGTTAAGATAATATCCCTTCCTGCCTTAATTTCCCTTTCATTTAAAAATTTTGGTGCTACATGGTCTTTCGGCTCCACAAACGATTGGCTAACTTTAGCCAAAGGCTTATTGCTTTCCGTTCCAAGATCAATCGCCAGTTTCCATCTTCCGTTTTCCGGTTTCCAGATAGAAAGGTATTGGCCATATTTTTTTTCTGAAGTTCCGATTTCATAAGGTCCGGTGGTAAAACCTAAATCGCCACTACGCGATACCTTCGCCAGGTTTGGTGTCCAGCTTACATCATTTTGGGCATCTGCCTTACCTGTATAAAAAGTTTTTGCATTAACCGGGTTTGGTCTGAACACTAAAGTAGTTGCAGATGAATAATCCAGAAATGCTTCTTTATCTCCATTTTTGGCAACTGATTTAGCAAATTCCTTTTCGGCATTTACTAAAGATTTGGTTGTGCCATCACTTTTTTGGGCAAAAGCACCCAGCGCTAAAAGTGAAGCTACTGCAGTTGAAAATAGTTGTTTCATTATTGATTAGGATAATATTGTTTGGCGAATATAAAATTTTCTTTGATGTATGGTCTTAAAAATAATTAACAATTGAACATTGTTGCCTTTTATTTTTCCCTGTAAATGGTTTCCAGCACGGTTTGGCCGGTTGCTTTTAAGGTGTTTTTGTCAATATTTGCTAAATTATCCAATTGGGTATGCCAGTTGATGTAAAAACCACTGTTATCATTATAATGGATAATATCAACCGAGGGAATGCCTGCTTTATTCATCCAGAAATGATCATCTACCAGTTTACCGCTCGGAATTCTGGTAAAATAAGATGAGTAGCCAATTTCGTTTCCAATGTCCCACACTTTGTTTACCACCTCAGGCGCAGCCTGACGCGAAATTTCATCCTGTGTAAACTGTGCATTACCACCGCCAACCATATCCAGGTTAATACCATAAAGGGCTTTATAACCCGAAGCAATTGCTTTTTTGGCCCAATACTGCGATCCTAAGCACCAGGTGGTTTCATCAGGCGTTTCATCATTGGCCTTGCCATAATCCTCCAGGTCCCAAAGCACAAAATCGACCCCTACATTTGGTTGTTTCTGTTGTATCTGGCGTGCCATTTCCAAGATTACGGCTACACCACTTGCACCATCGTTTGCGGCATCAAAAGTTTTTGTATGGTTTTTCGGATCGGGATCCTGATCTGAAAATGGACGGGCATCCCAGTGTGCGGTAATCAATATCCTATTCTTTTTATCGGGATTAAATGCAGCAACAATATTTTTTAACTGGAAGCTTTTGCCATCATAGGTTTGTGTTTTTTCACCCTGAACACTCACATCAGCTCCAAAGGATTTTAATTTTGCCACTAAATAATCTGCACATTTCTGATGTGCAGTTGTTCCCGGCACCCGCGGACCAAAATCTACCTGTGCTTTGGTATAGGCATAAGCACTATCTGCATTAAAATCAGGCGACGAAAGCTTTGCTGCAGTTTCTTCCCCATTCTCATCAGCACCCTGTTTTGTTTTATTCTGGCATGCCTCAAACCCGATTAACGCCAATAAAGGCAGTATTAGAAGTTTTTTGTTCATTTTTCAAATGAACGGAAAATTGTTTAAAGTAGTGTTCCAGAAAGAGATTTTTCATCTCGTGATTATTTCGTCACCCCTGTTTTTTTCATACCTCTGTTTTATTCATCCCCCTGCCCCCTTAAAAAGGGGACGGACTTGTCGATTACTTAAGCCTTACTCCAGGTGGTTCCTTCTTTACCGTCTTTAAGCTGAATACCCAATTCCTGTAATCCGATGCGGATCCGATCAGAAGTTGCGTAATCCTTATTGGCTTTAGCTTCTGTTCTCAGATTGATTACCATATCCAAAACGCCATTTAAGTCGTTTCCTCCGGCGTCTTCATCTTTCAGGCCCAAAATATCGAATACGAAATCGTTGATCAGTTGTTTTAATTTCTCTAAGGCATCAGCCGATATTTTTCCTTTACCATCATAAACCGTGTTGATAATTCTAACGGCCTCAAAAAGTTCTGCAACTAAAATCGGACTGTTAAAATCATCATTCATGGCTGCAATGCATTTCTCTTTCAATGCATCGATATCAAAATCGTTCTGCTCTGCAACCGGCAGTTTGTCCAATAAACCTATTGCCGACATTAAACGGCGGAATCCTTTTTCAGAAGCATCCAATGCATCGTTAGAAAAATCTAGGGTACTGCGGTAATGTGCCTGCAACATAAAAAACTTCACCGTCATCGGGCTATAACCTTTTTTCAATAAGGGATGTGCTCCGGTAAACAATTCTAAAGGCAGAAAACCATTTCCTGCCGATTTAGACATGCGCGTACCATTTACGGTAAGCATGTTGGTATGCATCCAGTAACGTGCAGGCTGTTTATGGCTGCAGGCTTCAGATTGTGCAATTTCGTTGGTATGGTGCGTGGCAGCTAAATCCATTCCACCACCGTGGATATCAAATTCGGCACCCAGATATTTTGCGCTCATGGCCGAACACTCGATATGCCAGCCCGGAAAACCCATGCCCCATGGCGATTGCCATTGCATTAAAGTTTCGGGTTTTGCTTTTATCCAGAGCGCAAAATCCAACCTTCCACGTTTATCATCCTGTCCACCCAGTTCGCGGGTATTGTTCAACATGTCTTCGAGGTTGCGGTTGGTTAAAATGGTATAATTATACTCTTTGCTATATTTTTCTACGTCGAAATATACGTTGCCATCTACTTCGTAACCATAACCATTGGCAATAATCACTTTGATCATTTCAATCTGTTCGATAATATGACCAGTAGCGGTAGGTTCGATACTTGGTGGCTGCGTATTAAACATGCGTAATACATCATGGAAACCCAAAGTATATTTCTGTACAATTTCCATCGGCTCAAGCTGCTCCAGCTTTGCACGTTTTGCAAATTTATCATCGCCTTCGTCCCTATCACCTTCCAAATGGCCTGCATCTGTAATGTTGCGCACATAACGTACCTTATAACCTGAATATTTAAGGTACCTGAAAATTAAATCGAAAGAAATAAAGGTGCGACAATTGCCCAAATGCACATCGCTATAAACGGTTGGACCGCAAACATACATCCCAACATTGGGTGTATTTAAGGGTTGAAAAAGTTCTTTTTTGCGCGAAAGCGTATTGTAAAGCTGTAAGCCAGTATCCATACTGCAAATGTAAGATTTAGTTAGAAAGTTAAAACGTTTAAAGTTGCAATGTTAAGCTTATGATTTTTAGCTAACATTTATTTGCCGGGCAGGGTGCTTATTTTATATTGTTTGATTGCTAGATTGCTTCTGTGCTAAACTTACGAAGTCGGCCTTAGCACTGGCCTATGCGACTTCGTAAGTTGGCCCAAACCAATTTTAAACCTTAACTTAGTTCTACATGTTAAATCATGTGTAAAAATGGTCGAAATCAGAACAATATTAGAAAAAGATGCCGAAAATGTAGCAGCGTTATCCACACAATTGGGTTACGAAAGTAATATAGAACAAACATTGGCCAGAATCAGGCAAATTAACAACAGTAACGAAAACTGTGCTTATGTTGCTATACTTGAAGATAAAGTAGTGGGTTGGATCCATGGTTTTTATACACTACGGCTTGAATCTGATCCTTTTGTCGAAATTGGTGGTTTGGTTGTCGATTCTGCTTACCGTAATTTAAAAATCGGGAAGCAATTAATAGAAAGTGTAAATCTTTGGGCCAAAAAACACCAGGTAAAAAAATTAAAAGTGAGGTGCAATATCAAACGTACCGAAAGCCACAAATTTTATGAGCGCGTTGGCTTTGAGGAAAATAAAAGGCAGGTTGCTTTTGAAATGAAGCTTTAACCAGCCCCAGACTTGCGAAGTATGCCATGCGCGATGGCCTATGCTGACTTCGCAAGTCTAACCAGTTAACCTTATTTATTACAACCCCCAAACATTTCGGCGTTGCAACAATTCAATCCTATTCGTTAACTTTGTAGCATGATTGATTTACCGGTAGTACCTGCTGTAACTGAAGTTAAACGCAAACCAGATTGGTTACGCGTAAAATTGCCCGTTGGTAAAGAATATGCACAAGTTCGGAGTTTAGTAGACACGCATAAGCTGCATACCATCTGCGAAAGCGGAAACTGCCCAAATATGGGTGAGTGCTGGGGTGCAGGTACAGCAACTTTCATGATTTTAGGTAACATCTGCACCCGCAGCTGCTCTTTCTGCGCGGTGGCTACAGGCAGGCCCTTGGCAGTTGATGTTGACGAACCCAACCGCATTGCCGATTCGGTAAGGTTAATGGGCGTAAAACATTGCGTAATTACCTCGGTAGACCGTGATGACCTAAAAGATGGTGGTTCTATTATCTGGGCAGAAACTTTACAGGCCATCCGCAGAGAAAGTCCTATCACTACTTTAGAAACTTTGATCCCTGATTTTAAAGGTCAGTGGGATAATTTATACCGCGTTTTAGAAGAACGTCCGGAGGTGGTATCGCATAATATGGAAACAGTTAAGCGTTTAACCCGTCAGGTACGTATACAGGCTAAATACGACAGGAGTTTAGAGGCTCTAAAAAGAATTTCGGAATTTGGTTTAAGAACAAAAACAGGCATTATGCTTGGTTTGGGCGAAACTGAAGAAGATATTTTTGAAGCCATGGACGATTTAGTAGCCAATGGCGTACACATTTTAACCTTAGGCCAGTATTTACAACCAACCCGCAACCACCACCCGGTTGTAGATTGGATCCACCCTGATACTTTTGCCATGTACAAAGAAGCTGGTTTGGCTAAAGGCTTAAAATATGTAGAAAGCGGTCCGTTGGTACGTTCGTCATACCATGCCGAAAAACACCTTTTCCCAATTGATGGAATAGCATAGACTGATTATTTAACGATCAGTTTAAGAATGTTTTAGAAATCGTACTCCTTATCGGAATGCATTTCTAAAACATTTTTTTGCTTTTTGTGTTCTGAATTGTATCTTAGTAACCAATAGTGACTGCATTAAAAAAATTAACCCTAACTGAGCCGGAACTTGTTCTAGCACTGCAATCGAAAGATCCAGCGGTACTAAAAACACTGTACAGCATGTATTCGTCGGCCCTTTATGGCGTTATTTCACGCATTATTACCCACACAGAACTTGCTGAAGACGTATTACAGGAAACCTTCGTAAAGATATGGCAATCGGCAGCACACTACGATAATACCAAAGGACGTTTGTTTACGTGGATGATGAATATTGCCCGCAATTTATCGATCGACAAACTCCGTTCTAAAGATTTTAAGAATTCACTCAAAAACCAAGATATAGAAAATAACGTAAGTTTCGTTGATGAACAGAACAAGGTTACGTTTAACCCGGATGTTCTTGGTGTTAAGCAACTTGTAGATAACCTTAAACCGGATTTACAAGCAGTTCTTGATTTAGTTTATTACAAGGGTTTCACACATGTGGAAGCCGCAGAAAAGTTAGATCTGCCATTAGGAACGGTGAAAACCCGGGTCCGGCTGGCTATTATTGAATTGAGAAGGAATTTTAATTGAGCGTGGAAAATTTAAAAGCATATATCGAATCTGGAGTACTTGAGCTGTACGTATTAGGTGATTTATCGCCTGAAGAAGCGTTGCAGGTTGAGGAAATGGCATCTCAAAACCCAGAGGTTAGAGATGAGATAGCCGCCATTGAGGAGGCTATGGAGCAATATGCTATGCAAAATGCTGTAGAACCATCTGCAGATGTAGAAACAAGATTGTTCGAAAAGTTGGGCTTAAGTGAGGTTGAAGAGAATGTGAATGTTCAACCCGAACCAATTTATGCTGAAGAACCAAGAATTATACGTTTGGATGGAAGTGATGCTAAAGTAAGAACTTTACGTTACGCCTTAGTTGCCTGTGTAGCTTTATTGGTAGTAAGTACGGCCGCATTGTTTATTACTTACAACAAGTTAAACGATGCGCACGATCAGATTGCTAGTTTAAGCCTTGATAAGCAAAAATTTGCAGGAGTGGTGAGCAAGCTGGAGTTTGAGAACCAGGGTTTGGACAATATCGCTGCAATGGCCGAAAGCAAGGAATGGGCAACCATCCGCATGACCGGTCAGCCGTTTAGCCCGGCATCTAAAATGAAGGTATTCTGGAACAAAAAAGATAAAAGTGTACTGATCAACTATGTGGCGATGGATTTGCCTAAAGCCGATGCTGAGCACGAATATCAGTTATGGGCCCTGGTAAACGGGAAGCCGGTGAGTTTAGGTGTATTCGGAAAATCTGATTCTACGAATAACGAAGCACTGGTAAAAATGCAGGCCATACAAGAGGCACAGGCCTTTGCCGTAACTTTAGAGCCTATGGGCGGAAGTGTTAACCCAACAATGGAAAAACTTACCGTAATGGGTGGCGTTTAAAACAGAAATTATTAACTAAATATATTAAATCCCGACATTGATGAAATGCCGGGATTTTTTGTTTCTCTTTAATCGTCATTGCGAGAAGGCTTTTTCAGCCGGCGAAGCAATCTTAAACTATAGGTTATAGCGATTGTTGTAAGATTGCTTCGTCGCTCCCCCTTAACTGGTCTTAGCGTCTCGCTAAGACCCACAGTTTTTTAAAATTCCACATCTTCATTTGTGTTTCTATGGAGAAATCAATCTACCGCCTTGGTTCGTATCGATACGAACCAAAAAATAACACTTTACTGGTCTTAGCGTCTCGCTAAGACCCATAGTTTCGTGTCTCCACGCCAAAAAATAATTTAAGACTTAGCTGCGTATTTCACTTCCTCATATGGCTGCACCAGCACCCATCCTTCTCCAAAAAATTCCAACTGGAACGATTCGCCGCTACCCCTGCCGATGAAAGAACCAAAAGTTAAATTGGTTTTGATGTTGGGCGTTAGGTTTTCCGACCATGCAACAGTTGCATTCGGATCGGTATAAACGAGCTGGTTGGCAGTAACCCTTAATAAAATCGGCTCACCATGCGTAGTAATGGCAATATAGCCGCTACCCGATAGTTTTACCTGGAATAAGCCGCCGCTCATCATTCCGGCAATACTTTTCAGCATTTTAATTTCGTTTTTAATGTTTTCTTCCAATGCTAAAACATCGTTTCCGTTAACAAAAACCGACTCGTTCTGAAGTTTGATGATTTTTACCTTTTTGCCTTCATCGGCCAGATACAGTTTACCTGTTCCGGCTGCATGCATTAGCGAGGTTCCTTCGCCAGAAATGGCTTTCTTTAATAAACCGCCCAAGCCTTTGCTCAACAGACCTTCTCTTTTAAAATCGATATTGCCGATATAGGCTACCATTGATCCGGCTTTGGCCAAAATCCTTTGATTGTTTAAGTTAACTTCGAGCAGAGCAGGTTTTTCCAATTCAAAAAAATCGTTTTCCGCCGGGTTTTCTGCCGATTCCTTAATGAGCTCATTCAGCGTGTACTCTTTTTGTGCCATAATAATTTTAGTTTTCCGTTTTTAAGATATCTGATTAAAATATTCCCTTAAACTATAAATTATTAAAAGAAAGATAGTAGAATAGCTCTGCTTTTTTTCCACAACCAAATTTTAAACTATTTGGTAATAAGCATCTTAATCTCTTTTGATATTCTTGTTGCCACCTGCGATGCGGTAACCACAAAATGATCGTGCGCCAGGCCATCTCCAGCTTTGCCATGAATATAACAACCTAGCATAGCTGCATCGGTTGCCGAATATTTCTGCGCTACAAAACCTGCAATAATGCCGGTAAGGATATCGCCCATCCCACCCTGTGCCATTGCAGGGTTGCCGGTTGGGTTGATGAGCACCTTACCTGTTGGCAGACAGATAAAAGTATACTGGTTTTTAAGTACAATTACGATTTTGAGTTTTTTTGCATGTTCCCTGGCTGATTGTACCCTATCCCACCAACTTTCGTGTTCGCCGAACAAACGGTCGAATTCTTTTACGTGTGGGGTAAGAATGCTATTGGGGGCCAGTTTTTCAATCAGATCGGGTCTTTCTCCCAAAATATTCAGTGCATCGGCATCAATTACCAATGGCTGTCTGGCCAAAATCAGACTTTCCAATAGTTTTTCATTTTCAGGATCGGTACCTAAACCCGGACCAATGGCAATAGACTGGTATTTTTTAGGGTCCTCAATTCTTGTATATTCATCTCTCGGTAAGGCCATTACTTCAGGTAAAGTAGTATTTAAGGCAGTCAAACCACTTTGTGGAATGCATGCGGTGGTTAAACCGGCACCGCTATGTAAACAGGCCATTGATGAAAGCAAAGCAGCGCCCATGGTATTCGTATTGCCGGCTATGATAAGTGCATGTCCATAAGTTCCTTTATGACTGAACAACTTCCGCGGGTGAAGGATTTTTTGGATATCACTTTCTTCGATCACATAGAAATCAGAATCCTGTTTTTGGATATACGGTTCATCGAGATCAATATCCACTACCTCGAATTTCTCGGTAGCAGCAGCCGATTCGGGAAAGAAAAAATTGATTTTCGGCCGTTGAAAAGAAATGGTTTTATAGGCTTTTATGCCATTATAATCTTTTGACAGTTTTCCTTCAGCGAAAAAACCCGTGGGCACATCAACTGCGTATACTTTTTTATTAAGTTTATTAATGCCCTTAACCAGTTCCACATAACCGCCATCAAGGGGTTTATTTAAACCAGAACCTAAAATCGCATCGATAATGAGGTCTACCTTTAAGTTTTTCAGATCCGAAGGTTGATTGATATCCGTTTTTTTACAGCGCGACTCGTCTATCCGTTGTAGATTAATGGCAAAATCATCGCTCTGCCTTTCACTAAAATTAACGATATAAACCTTTATATTATCATAACCATTAGCAAGCAATAAATGTGCTATGGCCAATCCATCGCCACCATTATTACCTTTTCCGCAAAAAATAGCCACACTTTTAGTGGTATCAAACTCATCTCTTAAAAAGCTTTGCACAAAAGCCCTCGCTGCTTTTTCCATCAGATCGATAGAAGCAATGGGTTTATTGGCAATGGTAAACTGATCGGCACTGCGCATTTGGGCAGAAGTAAGCAAGGTTCGCATATTACTAAGGTAAGGGTATACAGCTATAATGCAAAAGATCGGATTTTGTTTGATTTTATGTAAAGCAATTTATACGGTTTTCGAAAATAATTTAACAGAGTCTCTTTTAATTTTTATACCTTTTGCCAATCTTTAACGTTTTGTAAAGAATTAAATTAAATCTCAAAACAATGAATCAAAAACCATCAAATGCATTCGTGGCAGCCGCCTGGATTGCATTAGGTATCGGAATGATCGGCTTTATTGTAGGCCTGTGGCGTTCTGATATGCTTCTTAACGAAAAAGGATATTATTTTACCGTATTGATGTTTGGCCTTTTTGCCGTAATTTCTTTACAGAAAGCTGTTCGCGATAAACTGGAAGGCATACCTGTTACCGAAATTTATTATGGCCTTAGCTGGTTCTCTACCCTGTTAACCATTACTTTATTGGTGATAGGCCTGTGGAATGCTACCTTGCTGCCAAGCGAAAAGGGATTTTATGCCTTTGCCTTTTTACTCTCCCTTTTTGGTGCCATTACGGTACAGAAAAATACGAGAGATGGCCAGATGGTAAATAAAAACCGAGATTCGGAGTAGACAAAAACCATCATTAATGAATTTTACAAAACCAATGCACTGTCATTGGTTTTTTTATTTTTAATCAAAAATCAATTTTATTAACTCCTTAAACCAAAAAATAATTACTACTTTAAACAGCAGATACCGAAGCTAATAGTTTATCATTTTCGAGCAAATAATATAAACCTATTTAAATCTTATAAATCCACACAATGGAACAAAAAGATGGCTTAAAGAAAACGCTTACTCCCTTTATGTTATGGGGGCTCGGTGTTGGCTATGTAATTTCGGGAATGTATTTTGGCTGGAACCTGGGTCTCGAAAAAGGTGGTACCCTTGGTATGGCCATCGCTACAGCTGCCATTATGGTGATGTATGTAACCTTTAGTTTCAGTTATGCCGAACTGGCCTGCGCCATACCCAAGGCCGGTGGGGTTTTCGATTACGCCAATACTGCGCTCGGTAAAAATATTGGTTTTATTGCAGGTATAGCGCAAATGGTCGAATTTATATTTGCGCCACCGGCTATAGCTTTTGCCATTGGATCTTATTTTAATGCATTTTTTCCACAGGTTCCCATTCTTACCAGCGCTATTGCCGTTTATTTTATTTTTACTGCATTAAATATATATGGCATAAAGGCCGCAGCTTCGTTCGAAGTAATTATTACCGTTTTGGCTGTTGGCGAATTGCTGCTCTTTTCGGGTATCACCCTGCCTAAATTCCATACAGAAAACCTAATCCACAATAATTTCCCTAACGGTTGGAGCGGCGTTTTTGCTGCAGTCCCCTTCGCCATCTGGTTTTTTCTGGGTATTGAAGGCGTTGCCAATGTAGCCGAAGAAACCAAAAATCCGCAACGCGATATCAGCAAAGGTTTTGGTTGGGGAATATTTACTTTGGTTGTATTATGTGTATTGGTTTTTATCTCTACAATCGGCATTGGCGGTTGGGAAGCCATTGTATACAAAAACGGGAAATCTGGCGAAACTTCCGATTCGCCGCTGCCCCTCGCCCTTT
>NZ_DJDT01000354.1 GCF_002432345.1 Pedobacter sp. UBA5917 | reverse complement strand
AATGCTTTTTATTGGCATTGACTTACCGGGCGACCAGGTAGACAGGGTTTTCCATTTATGCCGTACCGATCCGGTTAAAACAGTATCGGAGCAGTTGTTGATGAAATCTTCGTAATAGGGCTTTAAGGTTTGGGTTTTTTTCCAGCTGTTGTTACCAAATTGGTTTTCAAAAGCGTCAGCCAGCGAACTGTAAAGCGGAAAACGCCTGAAGTGATTTAACGAAAGAACATAATCTCCGAGAAAAAAATCATGACTTCCACCGTTAAACTGTCCGTCCCTACTCCGTAAATAAAAATGAGAAACATTGATAAAACTGGTGTACCATCTCTCATCGTTGTAGTCGATCATTAATACAGGGAGCGTATCAATAGCCTTAAAAAAATGTTCAGGAAAACCTTCAAAAATTCCATTGGCAGCCGGACTGCTTTTATACCTGGTTTTGGAAAGGAAATCGAGGCGTTCGTTTCCCTGAAGAAAGGCAAACCTTAACTGGTAATAATTTTCTGCAATTGATGAAAGCTGATTGCTGTATTTTTTATTCAGCTTATTAAAAGTGGCTCTATCCGCATTCTGTTCCTGCATAAAGGTTTCGGCAGCATACGATAGTGGATTGTAAGGGATTTCGGCCGTCTTTTTCTGAAGATTAGCTTTAGCCAGATCAAGAGCAAATTCGGCCATTTTTGCTGCTTTTCCTGAAAACTGGAGCGCTAATTCGGGCCGAAGTGCATCGCCTGTAATCATAAGTGTATCGCCAGGCCTGAAAAAAAGGGGAACATCAACTATACGCTTAAATAGCATCACATCAGCATTTTTCAGATCACTTTTATTCGGTTTTGCCTGATTTTTTTCTAATGGATAATAACTTAGACGGGCGCCGGTTCCTTCAGAAAGGAAAGCAGCAACACTGAAATTTCCATCAGCTGAAATCCTGAAGGGCTTATTTACACCCGGAAGATAAAAATCTAAGTTATGGGCGAGCTCGGCAGTCATGTTTTTGATATGCCCCACCACAAGTACATTAGGTTTCAGCACAAAAGAAGCAGCCGACAATACAAAACTAAACCCCGAATTCCGGTAAAGCATCCCGTTGTACCATTGCTGTTCGTGGTTTGCAATGGCTTTCATAATGATGCCTGAAATGGCTGCTGCGGTTTCTTCAGCTATCGGCTCAAGTTCTACAGAGGTGCCGCCATAAGAATTGCGCGTTCCGATTTCGTAAAGATTGATCCTCGGGAATTCAGCCTCCGGTTTCATCGAAAGAATTTTGCCCGCGGCATCAACTTTTGAATTGAAAACAGGCTTTTGAACGGGTTTTTCTATTCCCTGCTTATAAGGCGGGTAATAAGAGTCGTAACCAAGCGCAACCGTACCCGGTTGAGAGAGTATGATCCTGGTCCGTTCAAATATTAAAGCATATTCGCGGTTGCCGGCGGCGTCGGTTTTTTTGAGTTGGTACCGGATATTGTAGCGGTAGCTTTCATGATTTGGATTTCGGGCAGTGTCTGCAACGAGCATCTCAAACCAGTCGCCGGGTTTCATTTTCTGGAATGGCCCCTGCTGTTGGGCAAAAATTTTTCCTGGGAGTGCGAGGAGCAGCAATAAGAGCAGTTTGACAATGTTTTTATGTTTCATAATTCTTGGATTTGAAACAAATAGAAACATAAGGCTCCTATTAAAAGTAGTTGGCCGAGTATATGGCAGTTCTGATTTATTATTCTGCAAGATTTCATTTTTTCCGGTTACAAAACGGGCAAAACGCCCGGAGATTGGCCGAAGTATCGGTGTATTGTTCCCTACCTTCAAAATTAGTATAAATATGGCAGCACAACAATGTTAAAGCCCGCCTAAAGATGGACTTTTTGTCTTTGAGAAACCTAGTTTGTCCAATTATTTCATTTCCTCCTCTATTGATCTTAAATTTGAATGAATACAATCCTCAAATATGCCACCATTTAATATGCTGCACCAAGAATTTGAAGTTCCCGAAGCACTTCAGCATTGCATCAAATGTTTTTGGTACAACAAAAGGATATCGGGAAATGAGCCCTCAGGTTACGAGGTGATCCCTGATGGTTATGCCGAGATTATCTTTTACTTTGGGAAAATTTCGATAGCGCAGGATGATGAACTTAAAGCCATCCCCTCCCCTTTTTTGATGGGTCTGTTGAATCAACCGGTTCATTTTTACACGGAGGGGCAACTGGAAATTATCGGCATCAGGTGTTTTCCCTGGATGGTAGCCGATCTGCTTGGTTTACCCACTGGTAAATCGGGCGTACAGTTTTTCGAACATCCTATGGCACAGCTCCAGGATAATTTAAACAGATTGATTAATAAAGGCCAAATAGAACAGGCGATTGCAACAGTACAGCAATATTTTTTGGATACACAAGCTGGCCTGGCCACCAATAGTATGTTACATAAAGCAGGTATTGCCATGCAGGCAGCCAAGGGCAATCTTACGGTAAGTGGGGTTGCCGAAGCGGCCCATGCCACCGTACGCACACTCGAAAGGAATTTCAAACAATCTTCAGGACATACGGTTAAGGATGTATCAGCTTTAATGCGTTTCGAGCAGGTGCGTAACCGTTTGTGGCTTGAGCCAAATGTAAGTCTCAGCAGTTTAGCCTACGAAATGGGGTATA
>NZ_DJDT01000270.1 GCF_002432345.1 Pedobacter sp. UBA5917 | reverse complement strand
ACTGCACTTCGTTAATGCTAAGTTGCACCACGCTGCACTGGCACTTGGTATAAGAATTGGCCTTGCACTCTATAGCAGTTCCGCATCTTTCGCAGGGAATGATTTCGTGTTTGCTATGTTTCAAGGTTGAAGGCATAAGGTTAAAAGGTTGAGGGCGTAGCGACCAGCGTTTAACATTTTGTGCTATACAAAAATAACGACAAAAAATAAGGTTTTGAGCGTTTGCCCAAAACCTTATCTATTTTATTGCTTTATAATGAGAAGAACAACTATTGCATTAAGATTGCTTCGTGCCTCGCAATGACGAGATGGTGCAGGCTTTTCGCTTTAGTCTTTCTCCTTTAGTCTTTAAGCTTAACCAGAGCAGCTAATGCAACCTTCTTCCATCGAACAAACTGGTCCGTCGATGATTTCTTCTGCAACCTGATCCTGTGTCATTTCAGCCGGAATAACCGCTTCGATGGCTTTACCGCCCTGATTTTCTACAGTAAATTTAACTGCTTGCGATGCCGCCTGTGTACGTAAGTAATACATACCGGTTTTTAAACCTTTCTCCCATGCGTAGAAGTGCATTGAAGTTAATTTTGAAGTATTTGGTGCATTTACGAACAAGTTTAACGATTGCGACTGACAGATATAGGCACCACGGTCGGCAGCCATATCGATGATATTACGCATCTTGATCTCCCAAACGGTTTTGTATAGTTCTTTAATGTAATCAGGAATGGTATCAATAGCCTGGATAGAACCGTTAGCCAATATGATCTGATTTTTCATATCGTTGTTCCATAAACCAAGGGCCACTAAATCTTTCAATAAGTGTTTGTTTACCACCACAAATTCGCCACTTAATACACGACGGGTGTAAATATTAGAGGTATATGGTTCGAAACATTCGTTGTTACCCAAAATCTGCGAAGTAGATGCAGTTGGCATCGGTGCAACCAATAACGAGTTGTACACACCATCTTTAACCACTTTTTTACGCAATGCATTCCAGTCCCAACGGCCGCTATCCGGAGTTACATTCCATAAATCGAACTGGAATTTACCTTTGGATAACGGAGAACCTTTAAATGTTTGGTAAGGACCATGTTTCACTGCTAAATCGTGAGAAGCTGTCATCGAAGCAAAATAAATTGTTTCGAAAATATCTTTATTCAAACGTTTAGCCTCATCGCTTTCGAAAGGTAAACGCAATAAGATAAAAGCATCAGCCAAACCCTGCACACCTAAACCAACCGGGCGGTGACGCATGTTTGAGTTTTCAGCTTCCTGAACAGGGTAATAGTTATGATCGATGATCTTGTTCAGGTTTAAAGTAGCCTGATAAGTTACATCATATAATTTCTGGTGATCGAAAGCACCGTTAATTACGAAGCGAGGCAATGCCAACGACGCAAGGTTACAAACAGCAACCTCATCTTTAGAAGTATACTCGATAATCTCGGTACATAAGTTAGAAGACTTGATTGTACCTAAATTCTGTTGGTTAGATTTGCTGTTCGCTGCATCTTTAAACAACATATAAGGTGTACCGGTTTCGATCTGCGAATCTAAGATGGCAAACCAAAGTTCCTGCGCTTTAACAGTTCTGCGACCACGGCCTTCAGCTTCGTATTTAGCATAAAGTTCTTCAAACTCCTTACCGAAACAATCGGCTAAACCTGGTGCTTCGTGCGGACAGAATAAGGTCCAATCGCCGTTATCTTTAACACGTTGCATAAATAAATCGTTAATCCAAAGGGCATAGAACAAATCGCGTGCACGCATTTCTTCTTTACCGTGGTTTTTGCGAAGGTCCAGGAATTCGAAAACATCTGCATGCCAAGGTTCCAAATAGATTGCGAAAGCACCTTTACGTTTACCTCCACCCTGATCTACGTAACGTGCAGTATCGTTAAATACACGCAACATCGGGATAATACCGTTACTGGTACCGTTTGTACCACCAATGTACGACCCTGTTGCGCGGATATTGTGGATACTTAAACCGATACCGCCGGCACTCTGCGAAATTTTAGCAGTTTGTTTTAATGTATCATAAATACCTTCGATACTGTCATCCTGCATGGTTAACAGGAAACATGACGACATTTGAGGTTTTGGAGTAGCTGCGTTGAACAAAGTTGGTGTAGCGTGTGTAAACCAACGTTCGCTCATTAAGTTATAGGTTTTGATTGCGCTCTCGATATCTTCTTTATGGATACCAACCGAAACACGCATAAACAAATGTTGCGGGCGCTCTACAATCTGACCATTAACTTTTAAAAGGTAAGATTTTTCTAAAGTTTTAAAGCCGAAATAATCGAAACCAAAATCGCGGTCGTAAATGATAGAACTATCTAAAATATCCTTGTTTTTTTCTATGATCTCATAAACATCGTCAGCGATAAGAGGAGCCTCTTTCTGCGCTTTCGGGTCGAAATATTCGTACAACATTTTCATCGTACCCGAGAATGATTTAGTGGTATTTTTATGTAGGTTGGAAACCGCGATACGCGATGCTAGCAAAGCATAATCAGGGTGTTTTGTTGTTAACGATGCCGCCGTCTCAGCCGCAAGGTTATCCAGCTCTGATGTAGTTACACCATCATATAAACCTTCGATTACCTTTTTGGCCACATCGATCGGGTCTACAAGGTCTGAATTTAAACTATAGCACAACTTTTGGATACGGGCTGTGATTTTGTCAAATTGCACCGCTTCTTTGCGGCCATCTCTTTTTAGTACGAACATATTTTATGAGATTTAAGTTTTATATTAAGTCGTGAGTATCAAGTATCAAGACTTAATCATCACTTTTGTAGTTTTTGTTATTTATTTAGTATCAAGTAATAAGTATCTGGTATCAAGATTAAACCTTAAGCCTTCTACCTTTTAACCTTCAACCTCTAGAAGTCTTCATCTAAAGAGAATGCCTGGGCTTTGTTATCAGCAGAGGTTAATACACCACTTTTTTGATAATCGCCAACACGTTTCTCGAAGAAATTGGTTTTACCCTGTAACGAGATCATTTCCATGAAATCGAATGGGTTGGTTGCATTGTATATTTTTTTGTAACCCAGTTCCTGTAACCATCTGTCGGCCACAAATTCGATATACTGGCTCATCAGTTTTGCATTCATACCGATTAAAGCCACCGGTAATGCGTCGGTAATAAATTCTTTTTCGATTTCTACCGCATCGCTGATGATGGAGTGAACCTGCTCTTCGCTTAGTTTATTGCTTAACATGCTGTATAACAGGCAGGCAAATTCGCAGTGCGAACCTTCATCTCTTGAGATCAGCTCGTTACTGAACGTTAATCCCGGCATTAAACCACGTTTCTTTAACCAGAAGATAGAGCAGAAACTTCCGCTGAAGAAAATACCTTCAACCGCAGCAAATGCCACTAAACGTTCGGCAAAAGTTCCGTTTTCGATCCAACGTAAAGCCCATTCCGCTTTTCTTTTTACTGCAGGTACAGTATCGATGGCGTGAAATAAACGGTCTTTTTCTTCAGGATCTTTGATATAAGTATCGATTAACAAAGCGTAGGTTTCGGCATGGATGTTTTCCATCATAATCTGGAAACCATAAAAACAACGTGCCTCTGGCAATTGCACCTCACTCATGAAGTTTACCGCAAGGTTTTCGTTCACAATACCATCACTAGCAGAAAAGAAAGCAAGGATATGTGAAATAAAATGCCTTTCGCCATCATTTAAATTATCCCAGTGTTTTTGGTCGTCAGAAAGATCGATCTCTTCTGCCGTCCAAAAACTAGCTTCGGTCTTTTTATACATTTCCCATATTGCCGGGTACTTGATCGGCAAAAGCACAAATCTGTCTTTGTTTTCTTGTAGTAATAATTCCTGTTCCATACGCTGATGTTTTTTAATTCTATTTTTTTAACAGAGCCGACAAAGGCACGCATCCATCAATTTTATATGATGATTGTAATGTCTTTTATCAAAACGCTGTTGTGAAAGTGCTAACCCTATTGCCCGGCAAACAACTGAGTTTTTAGTTGCGAAAATTTAAAATTGTAATCAGAGAGATATACTTATAATTAACTAAAAACTAAGCTTTTATAATTGTTTCCAAGCGCAAGAAGTTAAAGAACTTTGTTATAACAAATATATATACGGTGGCCATTTTTAGTGTACCAAAGTTGTTAACACCCTGCCCGTTTGCTGGGGAAAAACGATCAGCCAAATATCATTTTCAAGCGAAAAAAAAGCTAATTGTTTCTTTTCAAGGGTTTAACAAACCAAAATGAGTGTTAATAACTTAAATTTTAGGGGTGTAACAGGCCTGAAATAGAGCCAAAAGGAGTATTACTCAACAGTATAACTGAGGCTAACTTTGGCTATCCCTTTGCGGAAAATGCCGATCTGTTTTGCAGCACGTTCTGACAGATCTATTGCCAGTTTTTTAGAATATGGACCGCGGTCGTTTACCTTTACCACAACTGATTTTCCGTTATCGGGATTGGTTACGGTAACCAGTGTTCCCATTGGTAAAGTGCGGTGGGCAGCAGTGAGTTTTTTTGCCCTGTACCTGGCACCGCTGGTGGTGCGGCGACCTTCGAATTTTCTGTGATAATAAGTAGCGAGAACTGTTTTTTTGATACTATCCGGTTCATTTGATGCGTCGGGATTTTGTGCTTTGACCTGCAGAAACAGAAAACAAAAACTTAATAACAGAAGATACTTCATAGGCTAAATTTTCTTTATCGAGCCTGCAAATATAAGCATTTAGTTTATAATCAATAATTTGTGGAAAAACAGGGCAATTTTGTGAATTAAAAAAGGCGTACAGCTTCGCTGCACGCCTCTCTACCTAACCCTACTATACCCACCTTATTTTTGATCCGGCACGAAATTCATAGAGATTGAATTTACACAATGACGGGTGTCTTTATTCGTAAATCCCTCACCTAAAAATACGTGACCAAGATGCGCGCCACAATTGGCACAAACTATTTCTGTACGTGATCCATCGGCATCAGGAATACGTTTTACAGCACCTTTGATTTCGTCGTCGAAAGCAGGCCATCCGCAGTGCGCATCAAACTTACTTTCCGAACGGTATAGTGCAGCATTGCAACGTTTGCAGGTATAAGTACCTTTATCTGTTGTATGCTCGTATTTACCCGTACCTGGATATTCGGTACCTTTATTTACAATTACTCTTTCTTCTTCGGGTGTTAATGGATTCCAGTTCATTTTCTTCTTTGGTATGATTTGTTCTGTTTCCTTCGGTTGTTTTGCAGCTTCCTTATCCTGTTTTTGAGCGCAGGCTGAAAGACCTGTAATTAAAACAACAGCAGAAATCAAAAATAGTTTATTTAACATCGTTTTCATATATCAATATACGGTTTAGATTGTGTTTTGGTTCGCTTGTTAAGGGGTTTTACCTCACCCTGACAATGTTGGTGATGCTTCTGCTTTTCTGCTGTCCCTCTCCTGCAGGAGAGGGAAACAACGTGGGGTGGTTTTAACCCATAGCCCCGGCCTAATAGACCCTGAAATAAATTC
>NZ_DJDT01000371.1 GCF_002432345.1 Pedobacter sp. UBA5917 | reverse complement strand
TCCACGATTCGTTCGATTTAACGGCTGCCGATCTGCTAAAAATACCTGCAGAAACTGCAACGCAGAAGGTTAAAAACTTCTTCTCGCTATTCATTCCCAAGAAAGATTTCTTTTTCACCCCAATACTCATCAACCTCAACATCCTGATTTTTATCATCATGGTAATCTGCGGTGCAGATTTTATTTCGCCAAGTTCAGAGATCCTGATTAACTGGGGTGCCAACTTCCGTCCACTGATCTCCATCGGACAATATTGGCGCTTAATAACCAACTGTTTTCTGCACATCGGCATATTACACCTTCTTTTTAATATGTATGCACTGCTTTATGTTGGCGTACTGTTAGAACCTATGCTGGGCAAAAGCAAGTTCATTGCGGCATATTTATTAACCGGCATAGGAGCCAGTTTGGCAAGTACCTGGTGGCACGAGCAAACCATTAGTGCAGGTGCATCTGGTGCCATTTTCGGCCTTTATGGTGTTTTTCTTGCCCTACTTACTACCGACCTGATCGAAAAGGAAACCAGAAAAGAATTATTAACGAGTATCGGTATTTTTGTGGTTTTTAACCTGGCATATGGTATGAAAGGCGGTATTGATAATGCTGCCCATATCGGCGGACTGGTTTCGGGCCTGGTAATGGGCTATGTTTTTACGCCAAGTTTAAGGCAACCCGAAAAACCATCACTCGGCATCATATCTATTGCTACATTGTGCGTGGTGATGCTTTTTTCATCCTTTGCGCTGATAAAATCGATCCCGAATACAGAAAGTTTAACCGAATACGACACAAGATTTAAACGTTTCAGGATTTTGGAAACCATGGCACTTGGTGTTTATTCCCTTGAGGCAGATACAAAAAAGGAAGACGCGCTATACGAGATCCGCGACCGTGGAATTTATTACTGGAATGAAAACATCAGTTTGCTCGACAGTTTAGAGCAATTGAACCTTCCTACTATTGTTAGGAAGCGTGATAAGGTTTTAAAAGAATATTGTAATTTACGGATCAAGGCTTACGAGTTGATGTACAAAGCAGTGGATGAAAATTCGCACAAATACGATGCTGATATTGCAAAAATAAACAAGCAGATAGAATCCACACTTAAATCTTTTGAATGATGTAATCAATTTGACAACAGTCATTTTTAAATCGTCATACTGCTTAGTATTGGGTTGCTTTAATCGAAATGAATAAAACATCGCTTTAATATCGACCACAAAGACACCAAGGCACAAAGTGGCTAATTTCTTTGTGTCTTTGTGCCTTCGTGGTAATTCTTAGCTAGCTATTCCAGATAAAAGGTGCTTGTTTTACAAACTTTCCCTCTCCTAACTGCTCAATAATAAAAGCTGCAATATTGGCTGCGTTAATCTGATCGCCATCGCAATTAAGCAAACTTGTTCCAATAGCTGTTTGTTGGTCGGTTTGGATAATTAAGGGTAAACGGATCAAGGTCCAATCGAGATCACTTTCTTCTAGCATTTCGTATTCCTTTTGGCGATCGGCTGTCGAAATCGGATAATTTTCATGCATCCATTGGGTAGCAAATTTGGTTTTCGCATCTTTTTCATCAAAAGCAGTATCAACGTTGATACCTGTTAATACGATATAACGTTTCAGCCCAAAAGTATTCATTGCTGTAGATATGTTAGTAGTTGATTGCGTAAAGATTGTTTTTTCACTCGCGGGTTGTCCCATGCCTAATGCACTCACAACAACATCACATCCTTTTATAAAATGATGTACGGCTTTGGCATCACTAACATCGCCTGTTATCATTTTTAAGTCTGAGTGGTTGGTCTGAAGTTTGTCCGGATTTCTAACAAGGGCTTTTACCCTGAAATTTTGCGCCAACAGCGCTTTTAAGATATAAGTACCAGCTTTACCTGTAGCACCGATTAAAGCAATTTTTAAATCTTGCATGGTGTTCTCTTTATAAAATTCTAGAAAATAATAGTTTAATCCCTGTTATCGGATGGATAAGGGAGTTTCAGAACGGGGTTCTGTTTCGGGAATATTTTATAAAGAGATTTTAATAGGACTAAGCTACGAAAAAAATCGTCATTGCATTAAAGTATTATTAACCACGCAGACACAAAGAACACGAAGCGAATTTCTTGGTGCCTTTGCGCCTTTGTGGTAAAACATTAATCTTTAAACTTCTTCATGAAGTTACTCACGCTTTCTTCTAAATTTCCATCAGCGATGGCTTTAACGAAAGCAGTACCGATGATTGCTCCATTGGCATACGAGCAAGCTTTATCGAAAGTTTGTTTATCACTGATCCCGAAACCGATCATAGTTGGGTTTTTAAGGTTCAGGTTTTTAATTCTGCTGAAATAGGCTTCTGTGGTATCGCCAACCTCTAAATTTTTACCTGTGGTAGCCGATGATGATAACAGATAGATAAATCCATTGGTTAAACCATCAATTTTGTGGATGCGTTCTTCGGCGGTTTGGGGCGTAATTAAAAATACATTGCTCAGGTTGTGTTTTTCGAAGCAATCTTTATAAAATTCTTCATACTCTACCATAGGCAGATCTGGAACGATACAACCATCCACTCCCACTTCGGCGCAGGCCTCGCAAAATTTTTCGACACCAAACTGCAAAACAGGGTTTACATAACCCATTAATAAAACAGGAATGCTTACTTTTTTACGCAGATCTTTCAACTGTTCGAAAAGCAGTTTTAGCGTCATACCCTGATCCAGTGATTGTTTGCTACTGGCCTGGATTACCGGCCCATCGGCAACGGGATCTGAATAAGGAAAACCTATTTCGAGTATATCGGCACCTGATTGCTCTAATAATTCGGCAATTTGTAAAGTATCGCCAGTGTTAGGATAACCAGCGGTATAATAAATTGATAATATATTTTTCTTCTCCTGGAAGAGTTTTTTGATACGATTCATTTTCTGAGATTTGAGATTTGAGACGTGAGACGTGAGATTTGAGACATTAGACTTTAAATTCGTTGCGAGAAAGTCCACTGTCTCATATCTAGTGTCTATTATCTCATATCTATAAATTAAAATATTTGATATAGGTATCCAGATCCTTGTCGCCGCGACCTGAAAGGCAAATCACTACATTTTCGCCACCTTTAAATTCCATTTTTTCTAAATAAGCCAGGGCATGTGCGCTTTCGATGGCAGGAATAATGCCTTCTAATTGGGTACAAAGCAAACCAGCATCTAAACTTTCTTCGTCGGTGATCGAAACGTATTGTCCGCGGCCGGTTTTAAACAAATGTGCATGTTGTGGGCCAATGCCCGGATAATCCAGTCCTGCAGAAACCGAATGCGGCTCAACCACCTGTCCGTCTTCTGTTTGCATTAAAATACTTCTGCTACCATGTAAAACGCCTTCTTTACCCAGATAAGTGGTTGCGGCAGAAAATCCGCTTGATACACCTTTGCCGGCTGCTTCAACAGCGATGAGTTTAACATTTTCATCATCCATAAAATGATAAAACATACCCATTGCGTTACTTCCGCCACCTACGCAGGCCAAAACATAATCAGGCTGGTCGCTTCCGGTCTGCTCTAACAGTTGTTTTTTGGTTTCTTCTGAAATGATTGATTGAAAAATCGCCACCATATCAGGGTAAGGGTGTGGACCAACTACCGAACCGATGATATAATGCGTATCAACCGGATTATTGATCCAATCGCGCATGGCTTCATTAGTGGCATCTTTTAAAGTTTTACTACCAGAACTTGCCGGAACAACCTTTGCACCCAACATTTTCATGCGGGCAACATTTGGCGCCTGACGTTCGATATCGACCTCACCCATGTAAATTACACACTCAAGGTTACGCAAAGCACAAACGGTTGCGGTGGCTACACCATGCTGACCAGCACCTGTTTCGGCAATAATCCGCTTTTTGCCCAATTTTTCGGCCAATAAAATCTGTCCGATGGTATTGTTGATTTTATGCGCACCGGTATGGTTTAAATCTTCCCTTTTCAGAAAAATATTGGCACCGTAGCGTTCCGAATATCTTTTAGCAAGGTATAATGGCGAAGGACGCCCAACATAATCTTTTAATAATTGATGAAATTCCTTTTGAAAACCGGCATCATCAATAATCTTTAAATAGTTTTGACGCAATTCTTCTACGTTCGGATAAAGCATTTCGGGGATGTAGGCACCTCCAAAATCTCCGTAATATCCTTTTTCGTTTACTTTGTATTTCATGTTTCTTTTATTTTTCCCTTTGGTTGAAACCAAAGGCTATGAATAACAACTTATTTATTCATTTCTTTTATAAATTCTTTAATTTTTGCTGCATCCTTAAGGCCAGGTTCGGTTTCGAAACGGCTGTTAATGTCGAGCGCATATAAACGTTCGTCGTTTATATTTTTTATGGCTGTGGTATGTTCTAAATCAATGCCACCGCTTAAAAAGTAAGGTTTGGAGTATGTATATCGGTCTAGAACAGACCAGTTGAATGTTTTTCCTGACCCACCATGTGCTTTTGTTTTGGTATCAAACAGAAAGTAATCTGCAACTTCTAAGTAAGATTCTAAAGCTGAAAAATCGAAATCCTCATCTATTCCAAAAGCTTTGATCACTTCTAAAGTAGGAAAGTCTGATTTTAGCGCAGCACAATATTCTGGCGATTCACTTCCATGTAATTGAACGGCTTTCAGCTTTAACGCAATCACTTTATCCTTTACCTTTTCGATGTCCTCATTTACAAAAACACCAACAGTTTTAATTTCGGAGGGAATGTATTTGATCAACTCTGCAGAAACATCACTGATTAACCTTGGCGATTTTTCATAGAATATAAAGCCTAAATAATCAGGCTGTAGCTCCGCAACCGCAGCGATATTTGCTGCTAAACGCATTCCGCAAACTTTTAACTTTAACATGCCAATAAGTTTTTGAAACTGTTTAATGCTTTTTTGCTCATCAGCGATTCTTCTGCTTCATAATAGCAATCGGCAAAAGATAGTTCAGGTTTGATGGTTTTAATGGCCAATGCCGAATTACACAGCACCACATTGTTCTGTACATCGGTAGCTTCGCCGTTGAGCACATCCATAAATATTTTGGCTGATGACTCCACGGTATCGCCACCTTTGATGGCATTTACATCAACTTTTTGGAAGCCCATATCGTCGAGCGTTAAAATCTGCTCGCCCTTGTTGCTAAAGGTTTTTACATCACAGGTGAGTGAAATCTCGTCGTAACCTTCTAAAGCATGTACAATGGTATAACTTTTATCGGTATCCTGATATAAATAAGCATATAAACGGGCCAATTCCAGACTGAACACACCTACCATCTGGTATTTTGGCTGCCCTGGGTTAACCATTGGTCCCAACATATTGAAAAATGTTTTTACGCCCAGTTCCTTTCGGATCGGCGCTACAATTTTCATCGCAGGGTTAAACAAAGGAGCATGCAGAAAACAGATTCCGGCTTTATCCAGGTTGCGTTTTAAAGTACCTTCATCATTGGTAAAGGTATGACCTAAATATTCCATCACGTTCGACGATCCGCAGCCTGATGAAACGCCATAATTGCCATGTTTAGCTACCGGATGACCGGCACCCGCCACCACAAAAGATGATAGGGTAGAAATATTGAAGGTATCCTTTCCATCTCCTCCGGTGCCACAAAGATCGATCAGATCGTAACCCGAAAGGTTGGTTTTTACACACATATCCAACATCGCATCACGGAAACCCTGTAGCTCCTGCACGGTAATGTTGCGCATGGCGTAAGCGGTAATGAAAGCGGCAATCTGCGAAGAATTGAAAGCACCTTCTGATATGGAAATCAGGATATTCTTTGCCTCTTCCCTGCTAAAGCTCTTGTTCTCGAATAAATGGTTTAATATTTTTTTCATGTTTATTGCTCAATCTGCCATGGTTTGTGTCTCCACAAACCATTTGTATTTATTTTTATTCCGGTTCGTGGCGCATAAAAAAAGGATTGCTTTTTGGGCAATCCTCTTCGTTGTGTTTAAAATATTTTAAAATATATAACAATAGAATTTGCCTAACGAATTTCGTTATGCCACCACCAATTGTTATTTAAGTTTTTAATTATCATGTTTGTATAAAGCAAATATTGATATAGTTTTTTAATATTCCAAAATCTTTCTAAAAATATATGTCTTTCTTCAAAAGAAAAGTACAGTTTAATGATGATTTCGGTTTCGGATCCAATCCGGTTACCAAAAATCAGCGTATGCTCAACCCCGACGGTTCTGCGAATATTGAGCGTACTGGTTTGCCATGGTTTAAGTTTGATGATACCTACACCCGTTTGGTTACCATGAGCTGGACGCGGTTTTTCTTCGTGATACTGCTTGCCTACCTCGTGGTAAATACCATTTTCGCGGTTTTATATAACCTTGTTGGCATCGAAAATTTGGATGGTGCCAAAGGCGTTACCCTCCGCGATCAGTTTTTTGATGCTTTTTTCTTTTCGGCACAAACCATTTCTACGGTTGGTTATGGCCATATTTCGCCGCAGGGATTTATTACGAGTGTGCTTGCCGCTTTCGAAAGCATGTTGGGATTACTGGCTTTTGCATTGGCTACCGGATTATTATACGGCCGTTTCAGTCGCCCCACTTCCAAGGTGAGTTTCAGCAAAAAAATGGTGATTGCACCTTACGAAAACGGACATGGATTGATGTGTCGTTTGGTTAATTTACGCCGCAACCAGCTTATTGAGGTAGAAGTACAAATGGTAATGTCGTATAATGAAACCGTTGATGGCAAACATGTTCGGAGGTTTTATCCTTTGGCATTGGAGCGTGATAAAATCGGCATTTTATCTTTAAACTGGACATTGGTACACGCCATTACTGAAGAAAGTCCGTTTTACGAAAAATCGCTAACAGAATTGCAACAGGCAGAGGTAGAAGTTTTTGTGATGCTTAAAGCTTTCGACGATACTTTTTCGCAAACCGTTCATTCCAGAACCAGTTATCAGGATGAAGAAATAGAAATGGACGCCAGGTTTGAGAAAATGTACCACCATAACGAAGAAGGTAAAATGGTGATGGATTACAGTAAGCTGGATAAGGTAGAGCGGACGGTTTAATTATATTTTTCTTGTTGTGCTATTTACCGTTATTTCATTTTACTTCCTATCCAACATCGTCATTTCGAGTGGAGTGCAACGAAATCGAGAAATCTATTGAGATAGATCTCTCCATTCCACTACGTTTCAGTCGAGATGACGGTTTTATTGAAGTTTGGGAATGGCGGTAAAATTACAATTTCTCTTTATTGTAAATGTTTTTTTGGAAAGCAGGTTTCAGTGCCAGTTGGTTACAGTAGTCCCGCCATACGCTACAATCTTTTTGTGGCTCTGTCATCCTGAGGCACGAAGGATCTTTTTCATAGCTTGCAGATGCTTCGTACCTCAGCATGACAGGATATTTAAGGTTCCTGCAAACAAAAAGGATTTTCGCTGCTGTCGGGTTTAGATGGGTTGGGTTAGTGCAATAAAAAAACTACCCCGCCTTCAGTCTATTTGCCAACTCACCCGATCATGTTCTTATTGAGCTTATTCCAAAGTTGTCAACTTTCTTTCCACCGTACTATTAAAGTTGACAACTTATAACGATGTCTTTTGAATGAATCCCACAATATCTTTATACAATTGATTTCCACCAAAAATCATCTGACTGATCATTGGCACGTGGCTTTTGCCCTTGATTTCTTTTATTTCAACCGGGATGTTGTTTGCTTTAAGCTTTTCGTACAACCTTGGAGTTTGCAATTTGATAGCGCCGTAAGTTTTACTTCCATAAAAAAGCAGATGCGGATTTTTGATATTGTTTACATAATCCAAAGGTGAAGCAGTTTTCCAAACCGCAGGCTGGTCGGTAAAAGTTCTGATGAAATCAAAGTAAAAATGATCTTTTTCGGCTGTGGTTAAATATTCTTCCATATCCAAACCAAATGGATCATTCAGGATCAGGCCTTTGATTGGATTTTTAATTGCAGCCTTTTTAAAGTATTTAGGATCTGCATTGATCAGCTCACCCAGATGTGCCCCGGCCGAATGCCCCATTACAAAAATCTTATCGGGGTTGGCGGTATAATCAGCAATATGTTCATGAACCCATTTTACGGCCAAAGCACAATCATCAGCCATTTTTTCGTACTGCACATTTGGCGCCAAAGGGTAATTGATAATTACGGTAACCACACCTTTCCGAGCGAAATTCCTACCCAGCCACCAATAGGTTTCTTTTTTGCCACTGCTCCACGAACCGCCGTGAATAAAGATTAATACAGGTTTATTTTTGATACTGTCGGTTTTGTAAAAAATATTCAGCGTATTGGCCTCGTTTGTATTGCCTGCATAATTAATGTTTTTTACTTTTTTAACCTGCGCAGCAGAAATTATCGTTTGAAATAAGAGCATTAATAAAACAAGGGATTTGTACATAAAAAAGGTTTATCATCTCAACAGTAAATAAACGAAATTGTTGTGGGCGTGGATTTTAAAAATCGGTTCGTCACCCTGAATTTATTTCAGGGTTTCTATTTATCCAATAATGTATTTGGTAGGCAACTAAACGTTGAGATTTCAATAAATATCATTCGTTGTAAGATTGCTTCGTCGTGCCTCCTCGCAATGACGGCTTTTT
>NZ_DJDT01000336.1 GCF_002432345.1 Pedobacter sp. UBA5917 | reverse complement strand
TTACCGAAGAACGCCCGTCAATCCCAGGTGCAGGGAAATCAAAAAACAGGTGCAAAATAGAACAATTAGCACTACCAAACATAAAACGCAGTGGTTTTGTGCTGTTTTAGCCGAACCGTTAACTGAGTACTTGCCGCACAAACCCCGAAGGGCTCAATCAGACAAAAGAAAATAAATAAAAAACTGATTAAACAGAGTGCCATTGTTTTTTTGATGTGTATGGGCCTTGTGTGAGTGCACATTGCTGGATTGACGAAGCGCTTTGGGTACTTTGGCGCTCCAAAATGCGTAGCATTCTTGAACACAATTAAAAACAACATTAACAGTGAAAAACTACCATGCCCCCGCGGCATAGTAGCGGAAAAAAATATTAGTGTTTGAGTCTATACGATTGAATAACTATCCGGTCCGCTCGAAATAATGATCACTAAACCTTAATGTTCTTAATTTCTTAATGGTCAATTTTATCTTAATAGACTAAAGACTGTAGACTAAGGACTTCCAACTAAAATTATTCAGTTCGCTCAATACTAAAAGCACGGTCTTCCTTATTAAAACCCACTTTTGGATAATAATCGAAAGCGGTTGGTACCGATAACAATAAAAGCATGCATTGCGGACCAAGCTTTTCGCGGGTTTGGGCAATCATTTCCTTGCCGATTCCTGAATGTTTAAGGTCTGTATACACGGCAAGATCTGATAGGTAAGCACACCAGACCCAATCGGTAATGGTTCTGCAAATGCCAACAAGTTTATCGTTATCCCAGGCTGTAATCAGTAAATCTGCATTTTTTAACATCAATGCGATTCTTTCAGGTTCAGTTGGCCTTTTAAGTCCTGCTTTAATAAATAAGTCTATTACTTCTTCCGCATTGGGGATGATATCTGATTTATAGGTAATGTTCATATGCTAAATTACAAAAGATTTAGATTACGGATGGTAAAAATGCGACATGATTGGTTTTTTGAATATTGGTTAACTGTATGAATCGGTTAACTGGTTAATTGTTTAAATCGGTTAATCGAATGCTGACGCTGAACTAAACTATTTCTTCTTAAAAACAATATCTGTATATTAGCTTTTATTAATGTACTCCACACAAACTCTAAGCGATAATGAGCTGATTGATCTTCTTAAAGAGGACAATCAAAGTGCTTTTGCTGCCATTTATCAAAGATATGCCGAATCGTTGGCCGGCTTTGCTTCTTCTAAACTTTACAATTTGGATGATGCCCGCGATGTTTCGCACGATCTGTTTGTAAGGCTTTGGGAAGACAGGCATAAACTGGTGATTACAGGTAATCTTCAATCTTATCTTTTTGCAGCCATCCGTTACCGCATTATCGATAAAATCCGCCGCAATATTACCAGGCAGGAGTATAGTGCAATGAGGCAATCGCTCGAAGAAAGTTATGATGCAAGTTTGGAACAGCAGCTTGATGCGAAAGAACTGCAGCAGAGTGTTAACCTGGCGCTGGAGGAATTGCCTACCAAAACCAGACAGATTTATCAGATGAGCAGGGTAGAGCACCAAACGGTTGCCGAAATTGCCGGTCAGCTCGATCTTTCGGAACAGACGGTAAAAAACCAGTTAACCATCGCGTTAAATCATTTACGTAAAACATTAAGCCGCCCGGCAATGATCTCTTTTCTGATCTGGTGGTGGCTTAAATAGCCTTTTTATACTAAACAAAAATATTTTTATTTTTTTTCGGTACTACCACTTTACTTGTGCGACAATTGTGAAAAGCATGAGATATGAGTCGTAATAATATTGAAGATCTTTTAGACCGTTACCTTAAAAAGGAAACTACCATTCAGGAAAATGAACTGGTAGAAGCGTGGTTTGCTGCACAGGAACAGGATCAGAACGAATGGCACATGTTGGATAAAACGGCGAGGGCAGCATGGTTAAATGAACTGTTCGGCGATATCCAGACTACTATTGGCGAAAATACCGGCAAGGTGGTGGTAATGAAACCGAAAAACAACCGCTTGTCCAGGATTATTTCTATTGCTGCGGTTTTGGTTATCGCCTTTGGCTTATTGTGGCAATGGCCTGCAATCAAACAATTGTTTAACCCACAGGAACTGGAAACGCTACAGGTAGCAGCCGATCAGAAAAGAGAAATCGTGTTAAGTGATGGCAGTAAGATCGTGATCAATGCCGGTGCTGAATTTAAATACCCAAAAACTTTCGATGGAAAAACGAGGGAAGTTTACCTTAGTGGCGAAGCTTATTTCGATATTAAACACGATAGCTCAAAGCCTTTTATCGTACACACCGGAAAAGTTATGACCACAGTATTGGGTACAGCTTTCGATATTAAGGCCGATCAATCATCAAACGCGGTAGTGGTTACGGTAACAAGGGGCAAGGTAAGCGTATCCGATGGGAAAAAACTCATTGGATATATCACCCCGGGCAGGCAGATCAGTTACGACGTAAAAAAACAGAAACACATAGAAAAGGCCGCCGATATTGCCGAAGTTTTAAGCTGGCAGGATACCGAAATCCATTTTGATGATACCACATTTGCAGAAGCTGCAAAGAGCCTTCAACAACGTTTTAAAATAAACATTGCCTTTGCGAACGATAAAATTAAAAACTGCCGCTTTACCGGGGCCGCATTAAAAGGAAAAAATATTAACCAGATACTAAAAGTAATATGCGCTTTTAACAATGCCACTTTCCGTTATGATAAAGCGGGCAGTATCATTATAGAAGGAAAAGGCTGCGATTAAACAGATATAATAACCCAAGCTTTCGAAGGCTGTTTGCCAGGCAGATAAGCCAAATTAACCTGTGAGCCGACGGGAATCGGTTCACAGGGGATCCCGGAGATTACCGGGAAATGTTTCAAATCAATTTCGACATTCACTTAAAACTTTTAAAAATATGAATTTTTCTGCACATAAGCAGGAGCGGGGATCGTTATGTCCGCTTGCTAACAAAATTTACCACAAAAACCCAATTATACAGATTATGCGTATCGGTGTTATTGCCTTCATCATATTAACGGCAAGTTTACAGCTCATTATGGCCATTCCGGTTAAGGGACAAGATATGACCGTTGAAAAAGTTGCTGTAGGACTCAAAGAAGAACCGATCCTTAATGCCATCAGGCAGATTGAAAAACAAACAAGCCTTCGCTTCTTTTATCAAAGATCCGAACTGAAAGCTTTCGATAAACAGAGCCTTCCATTGGGCAGGCGTACTGTTGAGCAAACTTTATATGAGCTACTGCAGAACACCGGCTTATCTTTCCGCCAGATTGATCAGAGTATTTTAATCAAAGGTAACGATCGTACTCCGCAGTTAAGAAGGAAAATTTCGGGCGCGGTTTTTACGAGCGATACCAAAGAGGCTGTAAAATTTGCTTCGGTAATGCTGATCAGAAAATCAGACCTTCAGATTGTTGGGCAGAGTGCAACCGATATTAACGGACATTTCGAATTAACCACTTCGGATGATGCCGTACACCTGATCAGGGTTTCACTTTTAGGTTATCATATATACAGTAGTGCTATTGATGATCAAAAAGATATTGTGCTGCCATCAATTTTTATCGAACCAGATCCAAAAGAGTTAAAAGAAGTAATTGTTTCGGCCCGCTCGCCTTTAATTAAACAGGAGGTAGACCGTTTAAGTTACAATGTTCAGTCTGATCCCGAAAGCAAATACAGCAGTTTGTTGGACATCATGCGTAAAGTGCCATTATTGAGCGTAGATGCCGATGAAAATGTAAAACTGAAAGGAAGTTCGAGCTTTAAAGTGCTTATCGATGGACATGCTTCATCGTTAATCGTCAATAATCCAAAGGATATTTTCAGGAGCATGGCTTCCAGCAATATTTTAAGGATCGAGGTAATCACCATTCCACCAGCAAAATATGATGGGGAGGGCCTTGCCGGTATCATTAACATTATTACCATAAAAAACAGGATCGACGGTTATAATGCAAACGTGGGGGCCAGCTATAAATTCCCCAACGGATTGAGAAGAAACGGAAGTTTAAATTATAAACGTGGTAAATTTGCATTATCTACCTATGGTGGCTGGAATGATATCAATACGCCCTACACCAGCTTTTCAAATTTCAGACAGAGCCTTACTTCAGCAGCAGTTACCAATCAGTTAGGGGCAGCAGAAACCAAAAGTGACCAGGAATTTATTTCAACCCAGTTGAGTTTTGAAGCCGATAGCCTTAACCTTTTGTCGGCGGTGGCGAGCTATAGCGGCGGTAGAAGCCATCGTACCGGAACTGTTTTAACCACACAGACCGACAATGTTTTTCAGCAATACCGTATTGATAACGACGGCCGGACCAAACAAAGTGCCTACGAACTTGGAATGGATTATCAAAAGGGATTCAGGAGAAATAAAAGCCAGTTACTTTCTTTTTCTTACCGTTTCAGTAAAAGTGATAATAATCAGTCTAATATCTTAAATGTTTCTGAGTCAATCAATACCACCCTAGGCAATTCCGATCAGAACAATACCACAAAACTTAATGAAAATACGGCACAGGTAGATTATGTACACCCTTTAAATAAATTAACCATTGAGGCCGGTGCAAAAGTAATACTGAGAAATACCATCAGTGATTTTACCTCTAACGAAGCCTATTTGGTTACCATTAAACCAATTACAGGAATTGCAGACAATAACCACTTTAATTATCAGCAAAATATTTTTAGCGGATATAACTCTTACCAGCTAAACTTAAAAAAATGGACTTTAAAAGCAGGTTTAAGGATCGAGAGCACCAGTATAGCTGCCGATTTTGCAGATGTTACTGATTTAAATATACCGGATTATACCAATCTGATTCCTTCGGTGGCCATTCAGCACAAACTATCGCAAACAGGTAACCTTAATTTAGGTTATACAGAAAGGATATTAAGACCGGGTATTTTACAGCTGAACCCTTATGTTGACAGGCAGAACCCTAATTTCATCTCTTTTGGTAATCCGTTATTAAAACCGGAGTTGAACCATACTTTCAGTTTTACCTTCAGTTCATATCAAAAATTTGGCATCAGTACGGGCCTCAGTTATTCTTATTCCAATAATACCATACAAAGCATTAGTAAATTGGGTGAAGATGGCATTACCCGGACCACTTTCGGTAATTTGGGAAGCAACCAAAGCATAGAATTTAATGTAAACATCAATTACCCGATTACAGATAAATTAAACTTTAGTTTTAACGCACAGGTGGCCCGGATGAGGTTGAAAGGAATGATAGGAGCTGATTTTTACAACAGATATGCTGTAACAGGAAGTGGGATAGCCAATTTTAACTACAATTTGGGAAACGAGTGGAAAACGACGCTACTTTTACAGTATTATAGTCCGGCTGTTACCTTACAGAGTACTTCTGTACCATATTATTATAGCTCCATTGGCCTGTCGAAAGCTGTTTTTAACAAAAAGTTTGTGATTTCGGGATCCATGAGCAATGTTTACCGTAAATATCTCGATTATGAGATCACCTATAAGGATCCACGTTTTAGCCAGATCAGCCATAACGATATTGTATACAGAAGATTTAACCTGGGTATCAGTTATCAGGTAGGTAAACTCCGCGATAGTTCGATTAAAAAGAACAAAAAAACGGTTCAAAACGACGATATCAAGGTGATTAAGAGCGTTATTCCGGTTAATTAGTTCATTGGTTCACTGGTCATTTGTTCATTGGTGGGGTTAACCGGTTAATTGTTAACCCCTCGACTACGCTAAGGGGTTAACTAACCTTAGATGCTGAATCCGCTAAAATGTCCTCTTACTCCGCTTAGGATGACTTTTGCGTTACTTGACTAAAGACTGCAGACTAAGGACTTTGGACTAATTAACCAGTTAACTGCTATAAAACGTTTAACTGCTATTTTGATTATTGGTTTTTAATCATTGGTTATTAGTGCTTGATTATTGATCATTGGTTCTCGATTATTGATCATTTGATATTTCACATAATGAGATTAAAATATTTATTATATGTTTGTAAACAAAGTTTATAAATGTAGTGGTCTTTTATGCTAACCAACAATAAAGCGCGAAATTATTAATGGAGTCTAATTCTGTACCGTCGAGCAGTCAATCAGCTTTTGATGCATTAGATGCCTGTTGCAAGACCATTATACAGAAAATCGGACCAGCAAATATCGAAGATTGGCGGGTATCAGATTATAACCGCTTAAGCAGCATGTTGGGTAAACAAACTAAAGTATACCTTAGCATAAATACCCTTAAAAGATTATTCGGTCAGTTAAAAACCCCTCAGCGCTATTTTCCCCAAAAAGCAACCAGGGATGCACTTGCCCAGTTTATCGGTTATCGCGATTGGCAGGAGTACGAACTGGTTATAGCGTCGCAGTTTGTCGAAATAAAACCTGAAAGACAGGAGAAAGTAGCAGAAATAGAAAAAGTTGAAGAAATTAAATCCAAATTTTACCGAAATTATATTTATACAGGTATTTCGGTTTTTCTGCTGCTCATTTTAGCTATTGGTTTTTATATCTGGAAATCTGCTGCTGAACCCACCGGAATAAAATTGATATGCGAAAACCCTTTCGGTAATGTTCCGCATACTGCGGTTTTCAGGCTCGAATCAAAATCAGTGCTTAAAGACAGTGATGACTTTAAGGTCGATTTTATGGATGAGGCGCTTCAATCATCCATCAGTGGTAAAAAAAAGATTGCCAAGTTTTTTAGAAATCCGGGCGTAGTATACGTTACGCTTTTATACCACGACAAACCTATCGATACGGTTTCTGTATATATGCAAACCAAAGGCTGGGTGGCCAATTCGGGCAACGATACCTCGAGGGCATATCCTATTGCTGGTCTTAAACCTTTAAATCCCAAAAATATCTATGTTTCAAAAGAACAGTTAGATTCGGCCGGTTTAACCACAAACAAACCTTTTCTGGTCGGTTTTAGCAATATTAAACCCTCCCATATCAATGGCGATAACTTTGTTTTTAATTGCCGTGTTTTTTCAGAACAGAATAGGCCGGGCACACAATGTGTAGAAACTACGGTTATTATTTTGGGCGAAAAACACCGCCATCTTTTAACCCTGAACAGGAGTAATTGCGTGGCTTTCTCGCAATATAAATTTTCCGAAACAAGAGTACTGGGATCCGAACAGTTTTTGGGCAATATGGCATTCGATCCCAGCAATGGCGGAGATATTGAAATCAGGGTGGTAAACAAAAAAGCCATGGTAAGCCTCAACGGTAAAGCGGTACTTGCTACCAGTTACAAACAGTCAATTGGTAAAGTGATGGGTATCAAGATATTATTTAGTGGTATCGGCAAAGCCATTTCTCCAAGATTACAGGATTTATCTACCGCGGAAATCTTCTAAATGCTTATCTTTTTCCTCTTCTCATATCATTAATTCCCTGAATTAAACCCTGGATATCCTGTCCATTTATTTTTTGAATGATATTGTAATGTGCTGTTATATAGTTTTTTAGCTGTACATTCTTTTGCTTTTTGTTTGTACGGGCGATTACGTTGGCCCGCTTTTTTTTCGCTTTATCTTCGGGTTAACCAAATATACCGGAGAGTTTACCAAACAATTCTTTGGACTACAAGCGCTTAAAAAATTAAACAAAACTATATGAGAATCAATTACCTATTATTGGGAGGGGTTTTACTGGCGGGCTATGGAAATAGTTATGCCGGAGCTAAATTTTCTCCTTTAATAAGCCCTGAAACCAACCACAGGGCCAATTATTCACTCCGCGAATCGAACATACGTTTTCTAAAGGTTTCCGGTTATGTAAAAGACGAGCTGGGTTCGCCATTACCGGGCGTTTCGGTTAAAGTGGTGGGAAGCAAAAAAGTAGTGGTTACCGATGGAAAAGGCTTTTATTCCATCGATGTTGAACCTACCGATCAGCTCGAATTTATATTTGTGGGCTATAAGCAATACACTACATCGGTACGCAACAAAGTTGATATCAATGTAACGCTCGAGCCCGAAACTGGAAGTTTGCAGGAGGTAGCCATTGTTGCCTATGGTAAACAGAAGAAAACCAGTTTGGTTGGCGCACAGGTTACGGTGAAGGCCGAAGAACTTAAACTTCCGGTAAGAGATCTGGCATCGGCCATTGCAGGGCGTATGGCAGGGGTGGTTGCCTATACCAGGAGCGGCGCACCCGGTGCTGATGCCACCTCTATTTTTATCCGCGGTATCGGCACTTTTGCATCCAGTCCGCAGGCCCCGCTTTTGGTAGTAGATGGTGTTCCGGATAGGAGCATCAATAACATCGATCCGGAGGACATTGATAACTTTACCATTTTAAAAGATGCGGCCTCAACAGCGATTTATGGTACCAGGGGAGCCAACGGCGTAATCATTATCAACACCAAAAAAGGTAAAATCGGCAAACCGCAGATCAACGCCGAAATTAACCAGGCCGTTAATAAATTTACCGATCTGCCTACTTTTATCGATGGCCCCAACTTTATGCAACTGTATAATGAAGGCTTAATCATGCGCGGCCGCACCCCTTTATACACCAAAGCCCAGATTGATAAAACAGCAAGTGGTACAGATCCCGATCTAAGCCCCAATGTGGATTGGTACGATGTACTTTTCAAAAAATATGCGCAGAATAAACGCGCCACACTGAACATCAGCGGGGGTTCCGAAAATTCTACTTACTACATATCAACAGGTTATTTTGGCGAAACAGGTCTGTTTAAAACAGACGATGTTCAAAGCTACAATTCGGCCTTATCGTACGATAGGTTTAATTTTACCAGTAATCTCGACGTAAATGTAACCAAAACCACCAAGCTGGCACTGGGGATCAATGGGTTTATCGGCACCAGGAACCAGCCAAATTATGGTACTGATGCTATTTTTGCCCTGGCAACCTCATCTGCACCACATGTTATCCCGCCACGTTATTCAAACGGACAATGGCCGCAGTTGGCGGGTTCTGTAATTAGTCCTTATATGGCTTTAACCCAATCGGGCATTACCAATAACTCAACAGGTACGGTACGTTCTAACCTAAAGGTAACGCAGGATTTAAGTATGCTGATACAGGGCTTAAATTTCTCCACCATGTTTGCCTTCGATTTAAATAATAGCATCAATTACTCGAGGAGCAGAACATTGCAGACCTATTGGGCAACAGGGCGCGATGCAAACGGCAATTTAATTACCCAGATTACTTCGCCCGGTACAAACGACCTCGCTTTTGGGACCAGCCGTTACGGCGATAAACGTTTTTATACGGAAAGTGCCTTAAACTATTCGCGCAAATTTGGCGACCATGATATTGGCGGACTTTTATTGTTTAACCAATCAAATTATACCGATGCCACTGCGAATGTAGAAAACTACGGTTATAAAGCAGCCATTCCATACCGCCAGCGCAACTTTAACGGAAGGGTAAGTTATGGTTATAAAGACAGGTACTTTGCAGAGGTAAGTGCTTCTTATTCAGGTTCTGATGCGTTTATTCCTTCCAGAAGATATGGTTTCTTTCCGGCTGTTGGTGCAGGCTGGATTGTATCGAACGAAAAATTCTTTAAATCGATTAAAAATGTGATCTCTTATTTTAAATTGAGATATAGCTACGGCGTATCGGGCAACGCGGCGGTGAGTAATCCCGATTTCAGGTTTTTATATTTAACTACACTCGGTAATGGTGGTGGTTATACTTTCGGCGAACCCGGCTCTACCCAGGGTTTTACCGGATATAGCGAATCGCGTATCGGAGGTGATGTAAAATGGGAGAGTTCTTACCGAAACAATCTGGGTATCGAATTAAACTTCCTGAATAATGATTTACAGTTAATTGTTGAGCTTTTTAAAGAAAAACGCGAAGGTATTCTGCTTCCCAACCTGGTAATTGCCTATAATTCGGGCTTTACATCGGGCAATATTCCATATAACAATATCGGAAGAACCAAAAACAAAGGTATTGATGTAACCTTAAATTATACCAAAAACTTTAATGAGGATAGTTTTGTCAGTTTCAGGGGAAGTTTTAACTACAATAAAAATTTAGCTGTTTTTGATGGCTTGCCGCCTTGGCGTTACGATTATTTAAACAGGATCGGACAGCCCATCAGTCAACGCTTTGGTTATATCGCTACCGGCTTGTTCCAATCGCAGGATGAGATCGATAATGCTGCGGTTCAGTCTGGCGATGTTAGGATAGGCGATATCCGTTATAAAGATTTAAACGGCGACGGTATCATCAATTCGAACGATCAAACGGCCATTGGTTATGGCGCTACACCGCGTATCATTTACGGTTTAAATTTTGGCGGTGGTTATAAGGGGTTTGATATCGCACTTTTCTTTCAGGGAGCTGCCCTCGTTGATTTTAATTATGCCAGCGGTTTCGGAACCACACCATTTACCCAGGGGGCCACTTATGGCAACATGTATGCACAGGTATTGGATAGATGGACACCGACCAATCCCAATCCACGCCCGTTTTACCCACGTTTATCAACCAATCAGGATAACACAACCAATTATTATACCAGCACCTGGTGGATACAGCGTGCAGATTACCTGCGCTTAAAGAGCGCCGAAATTGGCTATACTTTCAAAGGTGAATGGATGAAAAAAGCGGCCATTAAAAAAATCAGGGTATTTACCAACGGCACCAATCTGCTCACTTTTTCGCCATGGAAATTCTGGGATCCTGAACTTGGCGACGGAAGGGGCGCAACTTATCCCAATATTACCTCTTACAATTTAGGACTACGCGTTAATTTTCAATAAAAGAACCATGAAAAATATTAAGATAAAATTACTGGTATTTACGGCATTATGCTGTGTTGCGCTGTTGCCGATGAGCTGTAAAAAAGGCTTTTTTGACGCCGTGCCCGATAATCTGGTAACCGTTGACGGCGTTTTCCAGAATAGGGCCCAAACCGAAAGGTGGCTGGCCGGATTGTATTCTTCCATCCCCGATCCATGGGATATGCCCTATAATTACATTAATTCCATTACAGCCGATGAAATGGATGCCAGTAACTGGACCAATCCACCGATAAACAGTGGTGCATTAAATGCCGATCAGAACTCATCGGGTATGAATGCTTTTTACGAAAAAATCAGGTTGTGTACCATCTTTCTCGAAAATATAGACCGTAATGAAGAAATAAAAGCATTGGTAAATGGTGCCGACCTGATTAAACAATATAAAGGCGAAGCACAGTTTTTACGTGCTTACTACTATTGGATATTTATGAAACAGGTTGGTCCGGTGGTAATTGCCCCCTTAAAATCGGCTTCACCAGAGGATAATTTTCAGATTCCGAGGAGTTCGTGGGATGAAAGCGTAGCCTTTGTACTTGCGCAGATGACAGAGGCCGAAAAGAATCTGCCATTGAACAATTATATCAACGGAACAGCCGATCTGGACATCACAAAAGCAGGCAGGATCAATAAAATTATAGTTGCCGCAGTAAAATCGCAGATATTATTGTACCATGCAAGTCCGCTATTTAACGGGAATACCGAACTGTCGGATTTTAAAAATTTAGATGGCAAGCAGTTATTCAATCAAACTTACGATGCCACAAGATGGAAAGCAGCAGCCGATGCCGCAAAAGCAGCCATTGATCTGGCCGAGGCGAACGGTAAGGCCATTTATAAAGTAAGCAGTACCACACCATTTAAAGCGGCATTTTTATCCTGCAGGGATTTGTTCTGGAGCGGATGGAAAACCGAAGGGGTCTGGTTAAGGTCGTCAACTTCTATTTCTGGTTCGTGGGAATCATCGGCCGTACCGCGCTCTACCCAGGGTACGGGATATAACGGTTTGGCTGTTGTACAGGGCTTGGTAGATGATTTTAGAATGGCCGATGGCAGCAATATCAACGAGAGTGCTGTTTATAAAGAAAATACCTACACCAATACCGGAAACGAATATTATGTGGCCGGTACCAATACCATGTACACCAACAGGGAACCCCGTTTTTATGCAGATGTTACTTTTAATGGTGCGGTAAACCCTGCTGTAGCTAAAACAGGGGCCAATAATGCAAGAGTTGAGTTTTTTAATACCGGAACATCGGGCAAGGCCGGCGTACCGAGAGATTGGCCCAAAACAGGCTATACGGTAAGGAAAAATATCCACCCAACATTTAGCATGAACCCTTACGTTACTGTTGCGCGTCCGGCTATGCTCATCAGGCTTGCCGAATTGTACCTCAACTATGCCGAAGCCTTAAATGAATCAGACCCTGGACATCCCGATGTATTGAAATACCTTAACCTGATCAGAAACCGTGGCGGTTTGCCAGATTTGGCTACAGGAATTAACCAGGCCGATTTACGCAAACAGATCAGATTGGAAAGAAGGATAGAGCTCTGCTACGAAGGTGGCAACAGGTATTACGATGTACGCCGTTGGAAAATCCCGAATCTACCCGGATCAAATCAGGGCGGGGCATTTTACGGGATGAATATGGATGCAGGTACCAGTTTATCAGATCCCAGTTTCCATGTGCGTACCGTAGCGTTTACAAGGGCCAGCTGGCAGCGCAGGTTTTATTTTCTGCCTTACGGGCAAAATGAAATGGATAGGAATAAGCAATTGGTTCAATTTCCGGGTTATTAAAAATTAAGATCATGTACATTAAAAATATAAAAGGAGTGGCTATCACAGCCGCCCTTTTAATCGCTTTTGCAGCGTGCAAAAAAAATACCTCATACGAAGAGCAAACAGATTCGAAAGAAAAAACACAGATTTTTGTAGCGAAAGCCAATGTTGGCCTTCAAAATTTAAATATTTTCCCTTATGCCGAAGAAGCACGGACTTTTAGGTTTAATGCCCAATTTGGCGGATTAGGTTTACCTAAAAACCCCATCGGTATTACTTTTGAAATAGATAACAGGGCATTCGATAGCTTAAATGTGATCCGTAAAAACAATGGATTGGCACTTTACGAAAAATTCCCTGCCGATGCCTATAGCTTCGATAATTTAAATGTTACCATTCCCCAGGGCGAGGTGTCATCAAATTTTGTTAGCCTCAAATATTTCTCCAGAAAATTCGATCCTGCAAAAGATTATCTACTGCCTGTTAGTGTAAAAAATGCATCAGGATACCTGATCAACCCCGGCGTAAAAACCGTACTGATCGTTGCACCGAAATTAACGGCAATACTGGCATCAAAAGTTGGGTGGACAGCTACCGCAGATACGGAAGAATTAGCAGGAGAAGGTGCTGTGAACGGTAGGGCCGCAGCCTCGATTGATGGCGATGTCAACACTTTCTGGCATTCCTCGTGGAGCGTATCAGAACCACCTTTTCCACACTGGATCAATATCGATATGAAAACAGCCATTTATGTTACCCGGATCGATCTGGCGGTAAGACAGAATTATACCAATGGGTTCCGGAAATTTAATATAGAAGCCAGCAACGACGGAACAACATGGGAAACCATTGGTGCCAATCTGGTTATGGATCCGGCCATTAAAGCTTTTCAGTCTTATCCGGTAACACCTGGTTTTAGAAGGTATATCAAAATTACAATGACAGAAGGTTACACAGGTTCAACACCATCAACAAGTTTAGCTGAAATAAATGTTTATCGTTACTAAAAACATACCTCCATGAAAAAAAACACAACATTTTTGATTTTATGCTCCCTGATTGCCTTTTTTGTATCAACATCATGCAAAAAAGCAGTGGTTGCACCAACCGGCGGTGAGCCAACAGTGCCGAAAAAGGCAACTACGGGCAACATCGTTACACAGACCAGAAACCTGGCCGTGGTTTATTTTATCCCCTCTGATCTGGATACTTTGCCCAATTGGAAAAAACGTTTGAGCGATGTGATGTTATATGCCCAAAACTGGTATGGCACTAACATGAACAATGCGGGATATGGCTTTAAAACCTTTGGTTTAAAACAGGATGGAACAAGTGGAAGGGCCGAAATTGTATTGATTAGGGGTACCAAACCAAAAACAGGTTATGGCACTGCGGCAACAGGATACATTACCGAAATTGATGCCTATTTTGCCTCGCACCCGGGTTTAAAAACCAGCAATCACGTATTGATCCTTATACCTGCATTTGGTTACGATAACAATACAATAGAAGGTCCACAACCTTTAGAAGGGGTACAGCCTTTTTATGGTTATGGTAAATATTGTTTCGCAAACGACAATGTTTACATGGATATGGCCTTAAAGGGCGTATTAAATCCTGGCCGTAATAACTTTGCCAAATGGGTTGGCGGTATGATGCATGAGCTAGGTCATGCTTTTAATGCTCCGCACGATAGGCAATGGGTATCGCAGGGCAATTATGCCAATGGCACCAATGCCAGCTACAAAGAACCTATTATGGCACTTAGTAACTATTATTTGGAAGTAAGGCCCAGTTTTTTAACCGATGCAGAGGCAGCTATATTTAATGCCTGCGAAGTGTTTAATAACGACAGCAAGACCTATTATGGTTCGATAACGGCAAGAATAAATAGGATTTATGCCAATTATGATGCCGGTTTAGGGGCCATAGTGGTTTCGGGTAAATACGCCAGTAGTGGAACAGTTAATAAAATATTATACTATAACGATCCTAATGTAAACAACGAGGGTACCGGTACCAATAAAGACTATAATGCCATTACCTGGGCATCCAGCCCGATAAGTACAGATAGTTTTAGGGTGGTAATGCCCATTGCTGAACTAGCAGTTAAAACAGATGGTATCCCTTACGAGCTTAAAGTAAAATTGGTACATGATAATGGCGAAGTTAACGAAACCATTTATGCCTACACTTTCCAAAGCGGTTTGCCTGTGCTCGATTTTTCTACGAGAACAGAACTGTCGAAAACAGGGTGGTCTGTGGCTGGCTTCAGCTCGCAGGAAACCGGGCAGGATGGCAGGGCCATTAACATTATCGATGGATCAGCATCAACATTCTGGCATTCGAGATGGTCAACAAGCGCAACCAGTTATCCGCATTTTGTAACCATCGATCTGGGCTCGGTTAAAACGGTAAATGGAGGTTTGGCACTTACCCAACGCGAAAATGCAAGCAGGGCCATTAAAGATTTCGAATTGTTGATCAGTAGTGATGGAATTAATTTTACAAGCGTATTCAATAAACAGGCGGCCAATAATGATGGAACCCAGTATTTTAATTTCGGTTCGCCCAAAACCTTCTGTTATTTCAAAATTATTGCGAACAACTCGTGGGACGGGACGCAATTTGCTGCCCTTTCCGAACTAGGATTATATTAATTCTTCAATGGCATCAGGTGGTAACACCTGATGCTGTTATGGTTTAGTAGATCAGGATTTTAGCCATGGATTTACACATCTGCCCGTTCGTTCAGACGGGGATAAACACAGATTTTATGGCTATGCATTTTTTTCTCTTTCTCTCTCATTTAAACAAGTAAAGTGGCGTCGGGTGTTACCACCTGACGCTCTTGTTTTTCCGATATTCTAAATTGCCGATACTTTTAATACCACGCTTGTTCTGTAAGCATTAACCTCGGGGTTAAACCCTACCTTCATTAAAAAATCTCCTGAATATATTTTGTTACTATCAATCGGCGATTTTGTGCCCGGATAAAGGTTAATTTCTTCAATTTTATAGTTTTTGGCAGGATCTAAACCTTTTAACCTGATCGGTAGTATCACTCCATTGGTAAAAAGTGTAGCCACATGATAATTAAATACGATAGCCTGATCTTTCGCATCGTTTACGTAGGCCATCGAGGCGATTTTATTCTCGTAGGGATCCTGCAAACGGTATTGCTGTCCATGCCAAACAATGTCTTTAAAACTGTTATAGGTTTTAATGACATTCTGGCTAAAAAGCAGGTCGTTTTTACTCAGTTCATTTACGCGTATATCATAACCAAGTTTACCCATCATGGCCACATCTGTTTTAAATTTAATGGGCTGTTTTCCCATATCCGTAATGTGGTTATCTACTGCAATTGAAGGGAAATAGTACGAGTATTCCCATTGGATAAAAATGCGGTCGTAAGCATTGGTATTGTCGCTTGGCCAAAACTCGGTAAAATACTTTAGTGCGGCATAATCTACCCTCGATCCTCCGCCTGCACAGAGCATCATTGGTGTTTTAGGGTATTTTTTTCTGATGCGCTCCAATACATTGTTCAAGCCTTTAACATATTCAAGGTAAAAATGATCCTGGTTTTTTAAAGTAGCTGAGTTGGCATTATAGATTAACGAATTACAGTCCCATTTTATAAAAGCAAGTTCCGGTACCTCTTTAAAAATATTGTCAACTGTTTCGTATATAAAATCCTGAACCTTGGGATTGGTAAGATCAAGCACCAATTGATTACGCATATAGTATTCCTTTCTTTCCGGCTGACGGATAATCCAATCGGGATGCTTTTCATATAGTTCACTTTTAGGGTTAACCATTTCAGGTTCAATCCATATCCCAAATTTTACACCATTTGCCGTTGCTTCTTTACCCAGCGTACTAATCCCGTTTTTAAGCTTTTGCCTGTTAAATTGCCAGTCGCCAAGGCCAGATGTAGCACCATTACGCGGATATTTGTTCCCAAACCATCCATCATCCAATAAAAACACATCAACGCCCAGTTTTTTGGTATCTTTTATTAATTCGTTCAGTTTTTCATCATTAAAATCGAAATAAGTAGTCTCCCAGTTGTTTAAAATGGTCAATCTTTCTCCTTTTCCATCCAATAATTGATAGTTTCGGGCCCAGTCCTGTAGGTTTCTGCTCGCTAAACCTTTTCCTGCATCCGAATAGGTGTACACAAAATGCGGCGTAATAAAGTTTTCACCTGCTTTCAAAGAATAATTGGATGAAAAATTGTTAATCCCTGCGGTAATCCTTAGATAATACTCGTCAAAAGTTTCAAAATCGAGTTTAAAATTACCTGTCCAGGCGAGCGATCCTGCAATTACCTCACCCAGGTCTTCTGTAGCCGGCTGATCGATCGAAACCATAAAAGATGAAGAGTGGAGCAGGTTGGTGCGTGTACCCAGTTTCGAATCGATGGTTTTTATGCCATGTAAAAGCTGTTGTTCTTCCGA
>NZ_DJDT01000328.1 GCF_002432345.1 Pedobacter sp. UBA5917 | reverse complement strand
CATCCTGAATTTATTTCAGGATCTTTAACGAGGGGAAAATATATATACGTATGGAGAATAATGCTATCAGGTAGATCCTGAAACAAGTTCAGGATGACGATCGCATGTGGACAGTGGATTATTGAATAAAAGTATTGTTCGATTAACCAATTTAACCAATTAACCGATTAACCAATGTGCGGATGGCCAATGAACTAATGAACTTTTTAGCCACGGATGCACGGATTAACACGGAGGTTTTTCGGCACCATGCTAACCAATGAACAAATGACCAATGAACTATTGAACTAATAAACCAATTTCCTTTCTTTGCAATATGTTCAAGCTGCGCATCAATAAAATAATCAATCAACCGGGCGATAATATTACTTTTCAATTTGAGGAGGTTGATCAACAGTATCCAAAATATCAGGCAGGGCAGTTTCTATCATTGGTTTTTCAGGGAACGCACAAAGAAATCAGGAGATCTTATTCATTTAATAGTTCGCCTGATGTAGACGAACCTTTGGCCATTACCGTAAAACGTGTGGAGAATGGTGAAATTTCGAGATTTTTGCATCATAAAACTTCGGTAAACGATATTCTTTTTGCGCAGGAGCCACAGGGACTGTTCAGTTATATACCGGAAGAAAATTTGGAACGTGATCTTTTTCTTTTCGCCGCTGGAGTGGGCATTACGCCGTTATTTTCGATTATGAAAACTGCGCTTGTGCGTGAGAAAAAATCGTTGGTTACTTTGGTGTACAGCAATCGCTCAATGGAAGAAACGCTGTTTTACAATGAGCTGAGCGAATGGCAGGAAAAATATCCCGATAGGTTAAAAATTGTTTGGGTTTTTAGTAACAGTAAAAACCTGATGACAGCCAGACTGAATAAATTTTATATCGAAAAACTGATCAAAGAACATTTACATTTCGAACGGGAAAATGCACTGTTTTACAGCTGCGGACCTGTAATCTATATGGATCTGTGTCGCATTACCTTATTGGGGATGGGTTTCGATATTAAACAGATCAAACGCGAAACTTTCGTGCTTCCCGAAGATGAGCTTGATGAAGATGATAGCTCGGAAAAAGTAGTTGATAAAAACACCTACTCGGTTATATTGAATTTTAATGGCGGAACGTACCATCTCGATGTGCCCTGGCCAAAAAGAATTTTAGATGTTGCGCTCGAAAATAAAATCAAACTCCCTTACAGTTGTCGTGGGGGCGTATGCAGTACTTGTGTAGCCAATTGCACAAAAGGTGCGGTTAGAATGGATTACAATGAAGTGCTTACCGACGATGAACTGGAAAGAGGAAGGGTGCTGGTTTGCACCGGGCACCCAACTGAGAACGGAACAACTATCGAATGGTGATTTGGTTCACTGGTTCATTGGTCATTGGTTAATTTGTCATTAGTTCACTGGTTAGCATGGTATTTGGTTCTTTTTACCGTTTGTATAGCATGTGGGTTTTACCAATGAACTAATGACCAGTGAACAAATGAACGCTAAGGTTTTACCAATGAACGAATGACGACTGAACTAATGAACCTCGGTTAATTAGTTCTTTTCCTTTCCTCATCATTCCCGAACCCACGCTCTTTTACGCTGATTTTGTTATTGCCAAAGCTATACGTTAAAGAAACCCTGAAATAACGGTTGCTGTTGTTCTGACTGTATACCTGTTTAATGCCATTAACAACTGAAGTATAATTTTTCAGGTAAGATGTATTGAATATATCGTTTGCTAAAAGTGCCAGTTGTAGCTTATTGTTCAATAAGCTTTGTTTTACCGCTAAATTTATGCCCCACATATTGCCATAGCTATACAAACCCCTTTTAAATGGAGATGTGTAAAAATAGTCGAGCTGTAACTTGCTTGTTTTACCCAGCGAGAAGGTATTGCTTGTATTTAAATATGCCTGGATGCCGTTGTTTGGTGTTGAATTTAATGCTGCATTGGTGAATTTACTGTTCGAACCAAGCAAATAAGCCATGCTTTGGGTCTGCCACCATTTTGTAAGGTCAGTAGAATAAGTTTCGCCGATTCCGTAGTAAAATTCGCGATAATAGTTTTGCCTGCTGATGACCTGGGTGTTATTTTCAGGATTAGCGGTGAAAATAACGCCGAAACCGTTGCTTACCACATTAAAAAAGGCATTTGTTCTTAATTTTCCTTTATAAACATGGGTGAAATCGAAATTATCATTAAACGATGGCTGTAAAAATGGATTTCCTTCCGAATAACTTTTGCTGTTCAGGTAAGAACGGAATGGATTTAATACCTCAAAGCCCGGTCTGTTTATCCGTCGGCCGTAATTGAATAAAAAAGTATGGTTGTCGTTCGCTTTATAAGAGAAATAAAGTGTTGGAAATAGTTTTAGGTAGTTGTTTTTATTGGTTTGGTTCAATGTGGCCGAAAAACCGGTGGTTTGTGTGTTTTCTAGTCTTAAGCCCAGTTGTAAACTTAATTTATTGTTAAAATCTTTAGCTCCATTTAAATAAATCGCCTGGTTATTTTCCTTATAATCGAAATTGTTTGAACGGTTGGGATCTAGTCGTGAGCCTCCATTCATGGTGTTGTAATATTGTATATCGCCCCTGCTATTAGTAAAGCTTATTTTGGCGCCATAAGATAGGTTTACCCATTTCAGCGCATGCTCCATGTCGGTTTTTAAACTTAGGTTATTAATTTCCTGGTTAGAGAGGTTTCTAGCTGATTGGTTAATGTTTTGGAAAGCCATTTCGGGCGAAAAGGAAGTGGCTACGAAATTATTATCGATTTTGGATTGATAGGTAAAATAGTCTGCGTCAAAAGAGAGTTTTCGTCCTGCAGTATCCAATTTGGTGATCAGATGTACATTATAGGCCTGGTTTGATGAACGAAGATCATTCTGGCCCGTGTTGATCAAGGTAGAATCGAGCGTATGGTTCTGGTTGCCGATCTTAATAATGGTATTATCGTTCCGGTCGGGATTATTGTAATTTCCATTGTACTGTAAGCCTATTATGGTATTTGGCGAAGCATCGTAATCGAATGTTAAACCTCCCGAAAGGTTGTCCTGTTTTTGTTTGGTGGTGCTGTTCAGTTCCCACAGTCCGTTAGGATAAAAGGTATTTAAATCTTCGCGTCCTTTAATGTTGCCCAGTTTACCACCTGCATTAACAGAAAACCTAACTTTATCTCTATTGTAGAAAAAATTATTCCTCAAACTATAAACACTGTATCTGCTCTGATCGTATGATAAAGTTGTGGTATTTTTCCAGGCGTTTACGGCACCCTTTTTAAGATTGATGTTGATGATGCCTCCATCACCTGATGCTTCGTATCTGGCAGGTGGATTGCTGATGATTTCTATATTTTTAATGTCGCTTGCAGCGATCGAATTTAAATAATTGATCAGGTCCTGGCCGGTTAATTCGATCATGTGGCCGTTTACCATTACCCTTGACGAACTTTTACCCAACATGCTGATGTTTCCGTTCTGGATGCTGAGGCCCGGTGCTGCACGTAAAGCGTCGGTAGCACCACCACCAATTGCCGCTATGCTGTTTTCCACATTAAAGATTACGCGGTCTGCCTTTTGTTCCAGAATTGGTTTTCGTCCAACTACAGTAACATCTTTTAGGTTACCGGTTTCTTCTATTAAAACTACCGGCCCAAGATCGGTGCTTTTGGTCAGCTCGAGGTCTTTCTCCCAATCGATATAACCGATAAAGCCGATCCTGATTTTGTATGTGCCGCTTTTAACACTGGTTTCGAAAGTGCCGTCATCTTTGGAAATGGTTCCGGTTACCATTTTCCCCTGCAGGTCTGCAATAATAATGTTGGCACCGGGAATCGGGTTTAAATGATCTTTTACAGTTCCTTTTAGTTGCACCTGTGCAAAAACTGATAATGGGAATAACAGACAGATGATTGCAATAACTCGGTTCATAAATTCTTTTCTAGGGGTTAAAAAATTAATATGATGCAAGTTGCTGCAGAAAGAACAGATCTACGACCGACTAAAAAAAGTCGAACGCATTTGTGCGGATAAAAAGGGTACGGCTTTTTTTACAGACGTACGACTTTTTTGTAAGTGCCTTATAATGAGTTATTACGATATAGGGTTGGCGTGGTGCCGGTATATTTTTTAAATGCGGTATTAAAAGAAGATTTTGAATTAAAACCAACTTCATATAAGATTTCGAGCACGGTAAATTTAACTTTCGCAGGGTCTTTTAAAAGTTTGCTGGCCTTATTGATACGGTATTCGTTTACAAAATCAAAAAAATGCTGGTTGAGATGGTGGTTGATCAGTATAGAAAGATCGCGGACAGGCATTTTTATCTGGCTGGCCAATTGTTGTACAGTTAACGAAGGATCGAGATAGGGTTCTTCGCTTTCCATGTAATGCCTGATCAGTTTTATTTTTTCTTCCAGTGCGGGATCCAAACGGGTAGTAACCGGTTGATCGGCGACCAGGGTTTCTACAGGTTGAAGTTCGGTATCAACCCCTCTGAAAAGATCGGGGTAATAGAGTGCCTTTAGTATAAACCAGCAGAGTATCGCTAGCGCCGTTAAGCTAACAAACACATTCAGCAGGATAAAAACAAACTCGTCATCCGTATATTTAAATAAATTTTTAACCAGCACTATTGCGTGTGCAACAAGCGAGATAACGGTAATCTGCATTAACCATTTGTAGGTTGCCGTGCTTCCATCGGTATAATTTTCGCGGTAAATCTTCTGAAATCTCCTTAAAACAATAAATGCCCCCGTAATGTAAAAAAAGAACTGTGCTTCGGTAAGTATCCTGAAAAACAGCATTTCGGGTGTGTGTGTAGCGTGGCTAAATATGTAATCTTTATTTTCGTTAACAGCCGAATAAAAATGGGGGATCAAAATCAGGTTAGCGATTACAAAAGGGATGAGGTGCAATAAATGTTTATACTTTAACCTAAAACCTGTATAACATACCGATAAAATATAAAGGTAAAAGGCTGGCATGATGAGCAGGGAAGTTGTCCACCTGAAAATTTCCAGATTGGGAAAATTATTGATATAAGTATAAATAAAAAAACCGCTGATATCTACGGCACTAAAGAGGATAAATGCGGCAAATAACCTGTTACTGAGTTTATTTTTAGTTTTTACGGTAATCAGGAATACGGCTAACAATACAGAGACCAGTACGGCAATAAGCGCTGTGCCGATAATGAAATCGAATTTATTCATTTAGCTAAAGTAAATAGATTAAGGAAGATATTAATGGTTTATCCGGCTCTTTACTTCGTTAAACACCAATTTTTTATAATATTCCTTTAAAGTTTTTTCCAGTTTTTCGTCGCTTAGCCTGTGTGCGATGTGCATTCCCCTGAAATAGATTTTGGTTTTACCGTTTTTAAAGGTGCGCATGGTAAATTCAAGATCCCGCAAGGTGTCTTTTTCGATAATCAACTGGTTTAATTTGTAGAAATTAACTTCCTGGTTTTGGGTGAGGCGTGATTTTTCTAAAGGTGTTATGCTATCAAAAGCAATGTTCTGCTCCTTTAGCCTTTTAAGAATTTCATGCTGTGTATAATTTACCCTGATGGTGCAGTTGTAGCAGGTAAGATCGGCATTGCTTTTATTGTAATAATAACGTGCCGGAGGGGCGGTGGCAATTAATACCGCAAATGAGGGAATAAGTACAGCCAATGGATTGATATGCTTTATTTTAATACGATCTAAGCGGTTGATGTATTTAATGATATAATATGGAACAGGCAGAAAAATAAATACCAGGAGATCCGAATAATCGATTACCCTCGATGTGCCGATAAAACTATACCGGTTATAAAAATCGATCAAACCCTGCGAAAATTCTGATTTCCAGAATAAAAATAAAACGGCGCTGAGTGTTACAGCTGCTTTATCAAGTTTGGGGAAAATGTAGGCTAAAATCAGGGGTAATATGATTATCCCAACCACATCAGATAATTTTCCGCTTAACCAACCGGTGTAGTTGAATTTGATATAGTGATCGTTAACCAAAAGGATAAGTACACAAAACACAAAAATGTAATTTAAGATGTAATATCTGTTGCGGGGCGTTGTCATTTAGCGAAAGATTTAATTAAGGCAGTAACCAAAACCGCCATCCGTTCCAGTATTGGTTGTAATGTTCGCCAAAAGTTTGGTATGGAGATTCCTGACTGACATTTTTTGAAGTTAAAAAAGAGTTGAGTGGTATTATCTGGTCGAAAAGCTGAACAGTATTTAACTTCAGGTCGTAAACAAAATAATTTTGATTTAGGTCTAGATTATGTTTCTCTAATGTACCGTAAACATAATCATCAGTGATGATGAATTCATTTATATATATGACGCCTTTATTCTTTGGTTCGATATGTGACATGATATCGGTTTGACCGATTTCTCTGTGATGACCAATTGGAATTCTGGCGCTATCTCCCAGTCCGTGGTCTCCATAGTAGGAAAACATGAAGAAAAGTAACCCGATAGAGATAATTACCCAACTCAATACCCATGCTAAGGCTTTTTCATTCTTAAAAAAATAGAATAAACTGCCCGGTTTTGGTTTTACAAGGCTGTTTATGCCGAAAAGTATTATCGAAGAATAAATTGCACTTTGTATTAAGATTTTAAATAATTCGAATATAAAATGTATTAATGCCATTTTGTGAGGTTGAGTGCGTTAGAAATAGAATAAATATGCAGTTTGATCAAATGCTCTTCAATGCGGGTTTAGCTTTTATAAATTTTATCGAAAAATAAATCATGTTCAGCAATATGCCCATCAACAAAGTCATTCCCCAGGTGCGGGGATGGTTGAAGGGGTTGATAAAACGGTCTATAATGTCGCTGGCCAGTCCGAGTGGGTTTTGGATAATGTCCCAACTGTTCCATCTCAGATAGCGGCCAAGGTAAATGCCAAAACCAGCTAAAAATAGAAATGAAACAATTATGGTATTAATCCATTTTTGGTTTAAATAGCTTGATAGCATTTTTTCGATATCCATCAGGCTGGTTAAACCGTATACTAATCCTGTCCAGGCGAATGATAAGATCAAAACCAGATCGAACCATACCGGCGCTGATCCATTAAGGCGAAGGTGGAACAAATCGGTTAGGATATACGGAGAGTTGGGGAAAAACAAAATCCACGATATAATCAATAAAACCAAAGGCAGTTTTTTGTTTAGGTTATAGATCAACATTAAAGAACTGATCGTCCAGGGGATAAGTGCCAGAAATAAATTCCAGTTCAGAAACAGGAAAACTTTTGTGTCTGTAATTAGAGACCTGGTTATCGATATTGCAAAGCAAAATATAGTCATTGCAATTAACAGGATGGTAATATTTAACCTTCCCAGTGTTTTGAGTTTGTTTATCATTTGATTAGCGATCGTTATTTTCTCTAAAAATACAAAACCATTGCTCATTCCGCAACGTTTATGATGTGGAAAAAAGCCTGATTCTTATTTCAGAATATAGCTTTTATATTATGACATTTAATCCTTAATACAGATTGCATTAGACTTTCATTTTGATAAAATTTTTAGCATTTTTGCGGATTGAAATCCGGTCTTTTTTATAACCTGGTTTTGGCCCCAATTTTAAATAAAATATGAGCAATAAATCTATCGACCTCGGTGAGCAAAAAGATGTAGAAGTATATGGTGCGAGGGTACATAATTTAAAGAATATAGATGTTAGTTTTCCGCGCAACGAGCTTGTGGTAATCACAGGTTTAAGTGGCAGCGGTAAATCTTCTTTGGCTTTTGATACCATTTATGCCGAAGGCCAGCGCCGTTATATGGAAACATTCAGCGCTTACAGCCGCCAGTTTATGGGAGGAATGGAACGGCCTGATGTGGATAAGGTTTCGGGATTAAGTCCGGTTATTGCCATCGAACAGAAAACCACCAGTAAAAACCCGCGCTCTACCGTGGGTACCATTACCGAAATTTACGATTTTATGCGTTTGCTCTACGCCCGTGTGGCCGATGCCTACTCGTACAATACCGGTGAGAAAATGGAGCGCATGAGCGAAGACCAGATCCTGCAGAATATTTTTAATAAATTTGATGGCATTGCCGTTAATATCCTGGCTCCGGTAGTTAAGGGTAGAAAGGGGCATTACCGCGAACTTTTTGAGCAAATCCGTAAGCAAGGTTATGTAAAAGTGCGTGTAGATGGGGAGATTAAGGATATTACCGCTAAAATGCAGGTCGATCGTTATAAAATCCACGATATCGAAGTGGTAATCGATCGCCTGATCATTGATGTAAAGGATAAAAAACGCCTGCTCGATTCGTTGCAAACGGCAATGAAAATGGGTAAAGGTGTAATCAAAATCAGCGATAAGGATAATAACGTAGCCCACTTTAGTAAGTTCTTGATGTGCCCAACCACGGGTATTTCTTACGATGAGCCACAACCGAACAGCTTTTCGTTCAACTCGCCTTATGGTGCTTGCGAACGTTGCGATGGTTTGGGTTATATTTTCGTGGTGGATAAGGAATCGGTTATCCCGAATCCGAAACTGAGTATTTTAAATGGCGGTTTGGCACCTTTGGGCGAATACCGCGATATCTGGATGTTCCAGGTTTTAAAAGCTTTGGCCAAAAAATACAGTTTCTCACTTTCTACCCCGATCGAAAAATTAAGCGACGAAGTAATCAACATCATTTTAAACGGTTCGCCCGATCTGATCAAGGTTGAGGTGGAATACAATAAATGGAACGTTCAGAATTATAATATCACTTTTGATGGTATTATTAAAATGCTTGAGGAGCAGAACGAAAAAAGAAGCGAATCTGCATCGGATGATATGGACGAATTCAGGAAACTGAAAACCTGTCCGGAGTGTCACGGCGCCCGTTTGAAAAAAGAAAGTCTGCACTTTAAGGTTGATGGTAAAAATATCTTCGAACTTTCGTCGATGGATATCAACAACCTTCATCAATGGTTCGAAAAAGTTGATGAACGTTTGTCAGACCGTCAGAATATTATTGCAAAGGAAATTTTAAAAGAAATTAAAGCTAGGATCGGCTTTTTAACCGATGTGGGTTTAACCTATTTAACTTTAGATAGAACTGCCCGCACACTTTCGGGTGGCGAAGCGCAACGTATCCGTTTGGCTACGCAGATTGGCTCGCAGTTGATGAATGTAATGTACATCCTCGATGAACCGAGTATCGGTTTGCACCAACGCGATAACGAACGTTTGATCAATGCCCTTAAAAATCTCCGCGATCTCGGAAATACCGTTTTAGTGGTAGAACACGATAAGGATATGATTTTGGAGGCCGATTGGGTAATTGATGTTGGTCCTGGTGCTGGTATCCATGGTGGTACCGTAGTGGCCGAAGGAACTGCCGCGCAGATTTTAAAATCGAATACCCTAACTGCCGATTATTTAAATGGCAAAAGGCAGATTGAAACACCAAAAATACGCAGAAAAGGCAACGGACATAAACTGTCGCTCATTAAAGCAACCGGACATAATTTAAAAGAGGTTTCGGTCGATTTTCCATTGGGTAAATTTATTGCGGTAACCGGTGTTTCGGGCAGTGGTAAATCGAGTTTAATTACCGAAACTTTATATCCGATTTTAAACCACCATTTTTTCAGGGCCAAAAAAACACCTTTGCCTTACGAAAAAATCAATGGCTTAAAAGAAATTGATAAGGTTATCGAAATTGATCAGGCTCCGATCGGTAGAACACCACGTTCTAACCCTTCTACTTATACAGGGGTATTTTCTGATATCAGAAACTTGTTTGTTCAGTTGCCAGAAGCGAAAATACGTGGTTACAAACCCGGCCGTTTTTCTTTCAACGTAAAAGGTGGCCGTTGCGAAACCTGTCAGGGTGCAGGTTTAAAGGTAATCGAAATGAACTTTTTGCCCGATGTACAGGTTCCTTGCGAAGAATGTGGCGGAAGAAGATACAACAGGGAGACTTTGGAAGTGCGTTTCCGCGGAAAATCGATCAGTGATGTATTGGATATGAGTATCGAAGATGCCTGCAATTTCTTTGAAAATATTCCGATCATTTACCGGAAAATCAAAACCTTAAAAGATGTTGGTTTGGGCTATATCACATTAGGACAATCGTCGGTTACTTTATCGGGAGGGGAGGCACAGCGTGTAAAGCTGGCAACAGAACTTTCGAAAAAAGATACCGGGAAAACATTTTATATTTTGGATGAACCAACAACCGGACTTCATTTCGAAGATATTAATGTGCTTTTAGGTGTATTGCAGGAGCTGGTTGATAAAGGAAATACCATTTTGGTGATCGAACATAATCTGGATGTAGTTAAAGTTGCCGATTGGGTGATCGATTTAGGTGAAGAAGGCGGCGCAGGCGGCGGAAGGATTTTATTTGAAGGTACACCCGAAGGTTTAATCCAAAACCCGATCAGTTTAACCGGAAAGTTTTTGAAAAAGGAAATGAAATGGAATCCGCAGTCCGCAGTCGGAAGTCCGGAGTCAGAAGTTAAAACGCCTAAGAAAAGCACAGCTAAAAAGAAAAAGTAGTTTGAAGTCGGAGGTACGAAAGACCGAAGTCGGAGGTTTAATTGTCTAATCCATTATGCATTTTACATCATCCATCATACATCAAAAAAATGATTTTCACTGATACCCATACCCATTTATATTACGAGCAGGATGCCGAGAAACAGGCCCAGTTAATGGAACGCTGTTTTGAAAATGATGTGAAGCGTTTGTTTTTGCCCAATGTTGATGTAAAATCGATTGCCATGATTGATGATCTGGTAGCAAAATATCCTGAAAATTGTTTTGCAATGGCCGGTTTGCACCCTTGCGACGTAAAAGAAGATTATCTGACACTGCTGGATGAAATATATGCAAGTATTGCCGGAAGGAAAATTTATGCCATTGGCGAAATTGGGATCGATCTGTATTGGGATAAAACCACATTGGCTATTCAGCAGGAC